>JBDHQG010000279.1:0-6109 GCA_039806925.1 Limisphaerales bacterium | reverse complement strand
GGATTTTCAACTCATGCGGGATGCGCCAGCGTGCGATATTCGTCGCCGGTTTGCCCCCGGCCGAGATGAATCGCCCGCCCACATACAAATCGCTGCCGTTCGAAGCCATGGCAAACGTGCCTCCCGATGTATCCAAACCTGACCCCAAGGACGACCAATGCGATCCGTTCCACTTGGCGATGCCGGTTGCCGGCACTCCCTCGATCGATGAAAATGCTCCTCCTGCAAATAACTCAGAGCCGCTGGATGCCAGCACCCACACATAGCCGTTCTGGCTCAAGTTGCCAACATTCAACTCCCAGTCGCTTCCAACCCAAGAGGCAACCCCGAAATCGCCCCCGGCGGATACCCGCCCCTCAGAGACGGTCAGAGCACGCGCTGGTCCCGGGCCACCACCGCCAACGGAAGACCAATTCGCTCCATCCCACCGGGCGACATTCGTGGCGCTGATGGTGCCGGCGATTTCAAAATCCCCGCCCACGAAAACCTCGCCGTCACGAACGGCCAGAGAGCGAACGTGGGCCGTATCCACTAATGGCTCTATGACGCCAATCCGCCACCTGTGAACGCCATTCCCCAAGGGCGACCAATTGGTTCCGTCCCATTTGGCGACATTGCTAGCATTGATTCCAGCGATGGTAGTGAACACACCGCCCACATACAAATTGAACCAATCAGATGCGAGCGCGGAAACGAGCCCGTTGCGTCCGGTGCCAGCGATGGGAACCCAAGCTTCGCCATTCCATTTGGCCAGCCCGGAAATCGGATTGGTGCCGCTGCTCCTGAACGCACCTCCGGCAAACAAATCCCCTTCGATCATCGTCAAGGCCAACACTCCGCGTTGTTCTGCGATTGATCCCAACCCTGGACCTAGCGCGGACCAATTAGTGCCATCCCACCTAGCGACATTCGTGGCTTCCACACCGCCGATGCGCGAAAATACACCCCCTACAAACAACTCTGTCCGAAAAGCGGCCATCGCAGAAATATAGCCCTCCACTCCCGGCACACCGAACCCAGCATCCCAGTTCTCATCGCCAGAGGCACCCCGCAACACGGGCATCGAACAGGAAAGGAAAAATAACGCGCTGTAAATCTGAATGCCGAGTGAGGCGTTTGCAAAACGTGGGCGGAACACGGCAGCCGCCGGGACGATGGGGCGCACGGATGGGGCGTGGCGCAAATCCGCCTCCTCGCGTCGGCGGCCACGACGGGGTTGGGGAATTGTCTCGAGTGCCGTCCTTGTTTTCATGCTTCCAAATTTGGCAGATGGGGTGGCGCAGGCAATCATGGAATCACGGAAACTTTCCGCCCGGGCGCCTCTCAGTCTCTTGCAACGGCTGGAAGCAGCTTCCCTCGCGTAGCGAGGCCATCACGATGGCGGCGGCAGGACGCACGCGTCGCAGAGCACGCTTAAGCGGCGAGGGGCGCATCTTGAGGGCCTGTTGCCCAAATCGGAGCGCGCCGGGAGGACGGCGTTGCAGGCGGAGATTTTCCCGCAGATTCAGAGCAGCCGCCGATTAAGGAAACGCTGAAGAACGACCTTAACCACGAATGGACACGAATGAACACCAATGGAAACAGGCCTTCGCGTTTGGAATTCGTGTGGATTCGTGTTCATTCGTGGTTAAATCAGCGCTTCCTTAAGAAATCCATCGGTGGCTTCTCTGAATCTGTGGGAGCATTGGATCATCCGCGCTCCGGCGCACGCGGAGCGGCGCGCCCTGCCCGTCCTGTTTTGGGTATATCAACGCCCATTGCCCAGCGCCATGCAGTGCGGGACAGGCCGGATGCCTGTCCTACTGCACCGTCCCGGTGCGCCCGTGTCCCGGAGTCTCCGTTCCGCCGCTAGAGTTCAGCTGGTTTTCCCAGCAGGAACGCGATACGCGTCAACAACCGGCCCGCCGCGCCACCATCCAGGACGCGGTGATCGAAGCTCAAGGTGAGGCTGGCTTCCGTCGCGGGAACGAACTGATTCTTCGCTCCATCCCAGTTCGGGACGATTCGTCCGGCGCCCATTCCCAAAACCAGCGTCTGTTCCGGCAGCGGAATCGGCGTGGCCCAGGTGAGGCCGAACGTTCCAAAATTGGTCACGGTGGCGATGGAGCCGCCGGTCGCGTTGGTCGGGAGCTTGCGCTGCCGCGCCAGATCGACCAGCTCGTTGTAGCGCGCGACGAGATCGCGCAACGTGTGCTTGTCCACCGCGCGCAGGACCGGGACCAGCACGCCGTCCTCGGCTTCGACCGCGAACCCGACATCGATGGAGGTGGGATGGACGATGTGGTTTCCGACGAGGCGTCCGGCGGTCGCGCTGTTTTCCGAAAGTGCAATTCCGAGCGCCCGGAGGGCATAGAGCGCCGGACCCGGTTTCGGGTCGCACTGCTTGCGGTGGGCGAGGACGGGGTCAATGCAGACCGGCAGCGCCACGGTGGCGAGCGGGCGGGTCCAGCTGCGGCGCATGGCGTCGGCCACGGCCACGCGCATGCTGGAGGCGGTGCTGAGCCGGCTGCGCTCGAGGTTCGCAATGAACGCCTCGAAGTCCTGAATCGTCACGCGACCGGCGGCGCCGCTGCCGGCGATTCCCGCGAGATCGGCGGCGTGCAGGCCGAGCTCGTTCATCCGCGCTTTCATGCGCGGGGACATGTAGCTCGCCCCGGCGGCGTGGGCGGGGACCGGAAGCCCGCGCACGGTCGGCTCCACGTTCCAGTGCGCCGGGCCGGGTTCCGTGGAACCGTCGGCCTGCAGAACGGGCTCGCCGGCGGGTGCCGGGGTGGTGGCCGGTTCGTCGATGCCGGCGCGGGCCGCCTCTTCAACGGTGACTTCCAATTCCCCCAGGGTGGCGCCCACGGGATAGCTTTCGTTCAGCTTCGCGATCCATTTTGTGACGCGCCCCCGGCAGGGTGCCGTGACGTTCATCGTCGCCTTGTTCGTCTCGACTTCGGCGACGTCCTGGTCGGCCTCCACCGTCGCGCCTTCCTTGACCAGCCAGTTCACGATGGTGGCCTCGGCGATCGATTCGCCGAGTTGCGGCATGATGATGGGGATCTGCGGCATAAGGCTTCAGAGACGGATGAGATTCCTGGCGGCGGCGGCGATGCTCCGGGCTGTCGGACGGTGGGCCGCCCAGAGGTTCGGATGATAGGGCACCGGCGTGTCCTTCGCGTTCAAGCGCTGGGGTGGAGCATCGAGCAGGGCGAATCCTTCCGAGGCCACGCGAGAGACGACTTCGGCCGTGACTCCGCCCCACGGCCAGGATTCGCCGACGCACAGCAGCCGGCCGGTGCGCGCGACGGACGCCATGATGGTGTCCGTGTCGAGCGGTTTGATCGAGCGGAGATCGACTACTTCGACTTCGACTCCCTCGGTGGCGAGCTCCGCGGCGACGGCGAGGGCTTCGTGGACCATGGCGCTGTAGGTGACAATGGTCATGTCGCGGCCGGCGCGGGCGATGCGGGCCTTGCCGGCAGGCAGCGCCTCGGTGGGCAGCCGTTCCGCCTTGAGGTGGTAATAGAGAAACTTGTGTTCGCAGAAGATGACCGGGTCATCGATTGCGACCGCGTCCAGCAACATGCTGTAGGCATCCTCCACCGTGGCGGGCGTCATCACCATCAATCCCGGGTAGTGGGCGTAAATCGCCTCGAGGCTCTGGCTGTGGAACGGGCCGCTTCCCGTGGTGCCGCCGCCGGGCAGGCGGATCGTGATGGGGCAGGGAACGCGGGTGCGCCAGAAGAGCGTCGCGGCCTGGTTGACGATCTGGTTGAAGCCGACGGTGGAGAAGTCGGCAAACTGCATCTCGACAATCGGACGCATGCCTTCGATGGCGGCGCCGATGGCGGCGCCGACGATGGCGTCTTCGCTGATGGGCGCATCGATGACGCGCCCGGGATGTTCCTGCGCAAGGTTCTTGGTGGCCTTGAAGGCGCCGCCGAACTGCCCGACGTCCTGGCCGTAGATGAAAACGCGGGGATCATCGGCCAGCGCGCGGGCCTGGGCTTCGCGAATGGCTTCGAGGTAGGTGATGCTCATTGGGCGGCGACTCAACGGATGCGGATGTTACACCGCGGAGTGACCTTCATTGAGATGCTTTGAAGAGAGGGCGTACCAGTCTTCCTTGTAAGGATCGGGGCCGGCCTCTCGCTGGACCTTGGCGACGGCTTCCTCGACTTTGCCGATGGCCTCGCTCCGCCATGAGTCGATCGAAGTTCCGTCGGCCCAGCCACGATCAAGCAACTGGTCGCGCGCCACGTCCAGGCAATCCCTGCCGGCGGCGGACTGGCGCAGGCGCGCGGTGATGTAGCTGGCGTCGTCGTGCTCGCCATGCCCGCAAAGCCGCAGCAGCTTCGCCACCACGAGTTGCGGTCCGTGCCCGTCGCGGGCGCGTCGCGTCGCGTTTCCCAGGACATCCAGGCAGGCTTCGAGATCGGTTCCATCGACGGAGTGTCCCTCCACCCCGTAGCCCGCGGCGCGGTCCACGAGGGATTCGCAGGCAAACTGGCGTTCCGTCGGGGTTGAGTAGGCAAACTGGTTGTTGGCGACCACGAGCACGAGGGGCAGCCGCTCGACCGCCGCCTGGTTGAGCGCCTCGTGGAAGGCGCCGGTGGAAGTCGCTCCTTCGCCCACGCATGTGGCGCCGACGGTGTCCGTCACGCCCTTGAACCGGCGTGCCATCAGGATGCCGTTCACCACGGAGATCATCGCGCCGAGATGGCTGATCATGGGGAGCAACCCCTCCTTGGGCTTGCCGCGATGTACGTTGCCGTCGCGGCTGCGCATCGGACCCTGGGGAGAGCCGAGGTAGGTGCGGACGGCGTCGAGGACCGCCTCGCCGAAGGCGAGCCGTCCCGCGGCGTCGCGAATCAGCGGAGCAAACACATCCCCCGGGCGGAGCGAGACGCCGACGGAAGCGCTCAACGCCTCCTGTCCGCGCCCCAGGAAAACGCCGCCGAAAATCTTGCCGGCGCGGTACAGGCTGGCGAACTTTTCATCCAGCACACGCGCCAAAACCATCCAGCGAAAGGCCTGGATGTGGTGGGCGCGTCGCGCGGACGCATCCGCCGGGGAGAGGCGGCCGGTTTCCGTGTGAACCATGGCCGGAGGGTAGGAGTTCGGGCTTTCTGGCGCAACGATTCTTTGGCGGCGGCACCGGCCATTCCTTGGCGCCGGAGCCATCTGCGGACGTGAAGTTGATTGACAGCCGCGGGCTCCGCTCCCTAGCATTCAAGCCTGTTCTGATCGTGGCGCGTTCGTCTATCGGCTAGGACATAGCCCTCTCAAGGCTGAAAGACGGGTTCGATTCCCGTACGCGCTACCAATCGACTGAAAGCCGATGCGCCCGTTCCAAATCATCTTCAATCCCACCAGCGCGGTTGAACTCGCGAAAATGCCGAGGGAACTTCAGCTGAGCATCCTTGGCGAATTTCGGGGGCTGCCCCAGGAGGTGTTGAGCACCGACCTGGAACACTTCGGGAAGCTGGAGCGCGCGGGCAAGACGCTCCATCGTTTCCGCCTCGGCGATTACCGCGTTTATTTCGAGCGGCATGAACTCGGCGTCGTCGTTCACCGCATCCTGAGCCGGAACAGCCTCAAGGATTTTTTGTTCCGCTCCAGCCTGCCGGTCGGCGAGGACGAGGTGCTGCAGGACAACCCGAAATTCTGGGAGCTGATCGAAGCGCCGGGCAGGGGAAATCCACAATCGAATTGATCCTCCGGCCCCGGTGGGGCGATGGGAGCCGGAAGGCCGGCTCCGTGGAGGCGTCAAACTTCGGCGTCTGATCCCAGTTCCACGTTCCAGTAAGCCAGGTCGAGGAAGTGTTTCCAGCTCTCGTGTTGCTGAAAGCCGAGATTCACCTGCACGAAGGGACGCCACTTCGGCCGCTTCGGCTTGCGAACCAGGTGCATTCCCGCCTCCGCCGGAGTGCGGTTCGCCTTCCGCGTATTGCACGGGATGCACGAGCAGACAATGTTCTCCCACGTCGTCGGGCCGCCGCGGTCGCGCGGAACGACGTGGTCGAGGTTCAGATCCTTCCGGTCAAAAACACTGCCGCAATACTGGCAGGTGTTCTGGTCGCGCTCGAAAATGTTGTGGCGGGTGAACTTCACCTCCTTCTTG
>JBDHQG010000278.1:0-6111 GCA_039806925.1 Limisphaerales bacterium | reverse complement strand
TTTTAACTCGCAGCCAAACCTCTTGAACGAACCAACAGACCTGTTATGAACACCACGCCTCAGGGGGCGGGTGATTTTGAACCCGCGAATGGGTGGGTGATTTTAACCCGCGAAATGACACAATGACCTTGGGCACGGGCCGCCCGTCGTACAGGGCCACGAGCACGTTGCACGGCTTGATGTCGCGGTGGATCACGCCCTTCTGGTGCGCGTGCTGGATGGCCTGGCAGACGGGCATGAAGAGTTCGAGGCGCTCGCGAATGGAGAGGCGCTGGTCATCGCAAAACTTGGTGATTGGAACGCCCTTGACCAGTTCCATGACGAAGTAAGGACGGCCGGGAGGATCCCCGGCCACACCTGCATCGAGAATCTTCGCGATATTCGGATGCTCCATCAAGGCCAGCGCCTGGCGCTCGAGCTCGAAACGCGCCAGCACCGTGCCCGAGACAAAGTCAGGCTTGGTGAGCTTGAGCGCAACGATGCGCCGCACCGGTTCCACCTGCTCGGCCATCCACACGGTGCCCATGCCGCCTTCGCCGATGCGTTCGATCAATTTGTAGCGGCCAATATGAGTGCCGGAGGCTTCGGAAGCCGCGGAAGAAACGCGTTCGGTGGCGTCGACAGAACGGGTGTCCGGCCCGTCCATGCCACGCTCCAGCAGGCAGGCGGAGCAAAAGCCCTCGATGACGCAGCCAGTCAGTCCGGCTCCGCAGCGGCTGCATGAGGCAGGGCCATGCATGAATGATTCACGGCGGCAGGTACCGCCATCAGGTTCTACCGGATTTTCAGCAGGTTGTTACGTGAGCCTGGAACAGTGCGCTCTCGCAGCCTCATTCCGGCTCAAAGGCGCAGCACGGCGATCAAATGGCGGAGCTCGTCTTCAATGTCCTCCGGCGCGGCGACGGTTTGGGCCACGGCTTCGCGCAGCAACGTCCGGTAGCGCTCGCGCATCCGATGCGCGGCCACGCGCAACGCGCCCTGGCTCACGCCCAGCCGCGCGGACAGGCTCGCGTAGTCATCCGCCGGAGCCCCGCCCCAGACGCAGTCTTTCAAGGACTCGAACACCGCCTCTTTTTGCGCGGCGGCATATTCCGCGCGCAGCCGGCCCACGACATTTTCCAGCAACGTGGCGGCCCAGCGGCGATCGTAGATTTTGTCGGGCGACAACCCATCGGCCGGCTCGTGCTGGTAACGCTCCTCGACGCCATCCATGAGAATGAGGGGAACTGTGCGGGCCGCGCCGCGTTTCAACGCGCGGCGCTTCTCCCATTCGGTCGCGGCAAAGCGGCTGAGGGAAGTGAGGAGAAAGGTGCGGAAACGTCCGCGCCGCGGATCGGCGAGCTTCAGGTATTGCTTGTCCAGAAGGCGCGCAAAAAAGTCCTGCGTGAGATCCTGGGCATCCTCCGGCCCCCAGCCCAGCCGCCGCACATGAGCGTAAAGCGGATACCAGTAAGTGCGGCAGAGAGATTCCAGGGCGGCCTGTCCTTCGGAAGTGAAATCCTGTCCTGCGCACAGAATCATGTTCCAGTGGGTGGTGTTAAAGGCGGCTTCCATATTGTCAGGCTCTTTCCAAACCTTGCTTGCCAGCGGACGACGAATGCCGGTGCTGTTACAGAGTGAAGGCGGGCAATCAGCCTCTCAATTCCGGTGCAGCAGGCCCTGCACGGCCCCAAGCGTCTCCATATGCGTTGTCCTTAATTCAACGATTCCGACCGCTTATATCTGAAGGAAAGCGTCCCGGCAATACGGAAAGTCAGGGTGGCTCCAGAGGTGGCGTCAATACGCCTCTGGATGCGGCCCAGACGGAGCGCGGACGGTCCCCGTCCGCAGCGGGTGGAAATCGGTGAAGACATGGAAACAGATCATGCTCTCCCGACGCGGCTGGCCGCTGCGGGCGGAAGCTTTCCCACAAATTCAGCACAGCCGCCGATTCTGAATACATCCGCGGCCGTGCTGAATCTGTGGGAGCCTTGGACCCCTTTGTCCGGCGCGCGCGGAGGGACGCGCCCCACCTGTTCCGACCGGCGCAGCATTTGGGTAACACGCCTTCCAGATGCACCCATTTCTTTCCATCAGCCCCGACGCAATAGGACAGGCTGGAAGTGGTTTCAGAATTCCGTTCCGGACGTAGCCGCCGAGATGAGGCGGAAACGTTCAGCCAATGGGTGGGCGGCTATTTCGGAGACGCCCCGGTGTGGCAGCTGTGGCAGTCAAATTCTTCGTTCGGCGCGTCGATGTGGAAGAACGTGTGGCCCTTGGGATTCAACTTTTCCAGTTCCGCGCCCGAGCCTTGCGCCAGAATCGTGTGGCACGAGTTGCAGTCGCTGGCCTTGATGGAGCGCCGGCCGTCGGCCGTCTTGTGCTTGCCATCGTGGCAGCGGAAGCAGCCGGCCCAGTCCTTGTGGCTGATGTTGTTCGGATACGCGCGCCAGTCCGCCTTCATCTCCGGGAAGATGGTCGTCTTGAAGATGTCGTGCGCGGCGCTCACCAGCGAATCGAGCTGCGGCCGGCCCGCGTACTTCTCGCGCAAGGTGGTGCCGATCCTGGCCAGTGCCTGATCTTCCGTCGTGTAGTTGGTGTCCACAAGCAGGGCGACGAGATTCGACTTCACCCACGGGACTGAGGAATCCACCCGGCCGCTGGCCAGCGCGAGATCCACCGCATCGTTGGGCGTCCGGAAATGGTGCGCGGGCCGGTTGTGGCAGTCCATGCAATCGGCGGTGCGGATGGCGTGCTTCGCCGGGTCATCCTTGAAATCCTCCGTGCGGAACTCGGTGACCACGCCCTTCGAGTCGGTCAGGCGCACCCAGGGGATCTGCTGGCGCTTCTCGTCGGTGGCGATGTACTCGACCTTGTTCGCGAGGTTCATGTGCCAGTGAATGCCGCCGACGGGACCATGCGTCGGATCGCCGCCGCCCACCTTGAGCAGGAGCCGGACGGTGAACGGCGTGTTCGTCTCGTCGGCGAGGAAATGCGTGTAGGTGCGTTCCAGGTTTCCGACATATTTCTGCGGCCAGTGGCAGCGCTCGCAGGTGTCCTGCGCCAGGCGGAGGTTCTTGAGCGGCGTCTTGATCGGCCGCTCGTATTCGCCGGTGATCACGCCGATGAGCTGGTGCACGCCGTTGATCTTCGACTTGATGTACCATTCCGCGCCCTCGCCGACGTGGCACGCCGTGCATTCCACGCGCGCGTGCGGCGAATGCTGGTAGGCCACGAACTCCGGCTTCATCGGCGTGTGGCAGGCCTGCCCGCAGAACTGGACGGACTCGGTGTAGTGATACGTGCGGTTGCTCCCGATCGCCGTCAGGAGAAGAAACACCAGGCCGCAGGCGACGAAGACCGCGAGCGTCTTGCGATCGCGAACGCTGGAGAGGTTGATGACGAGCGGGCTGGAGACGCCGGGCGCCGCCTTCCGGTCATGCCGCCGCTGGAGCCACAGCCCGCCAAAGATCAGCCCCAGCCCGAGAAACAGGAATCCCGGAGCCACCACGTAGGCCAGGATGCCCATGTAGGGATTCCCGTGGTGGGCGAACAGATCGATCGCGAAGAGCAGCAGGAACGCGAACACGCTTCCCGCGGCGATGACCGATCCCGCCAGCGCGATCCAGTTGCGGTAAAAGCGCGGGCGCCCGTTTCCTGTTTTCGGGTCCATGCGTCACTTCTTGAAGGCGCGCATGTAGGCCACCAGCGCGCGGATTTCCTCGTCGCTCAACGTGCCGCCGTACGGCTTCATCTTTTCCTTGCCGTTTTCCTTGAGCCCGCCGCGGATGGCCTTGATGGCCTCCTCGTCCTTGAGCCCGGCCTGGACCTTGGGGTCCGTGTAGTCCTTCACCCCGGACTGGCGGCCCATCTTCGTGCCGCCCGCGCCGTCCTTGCCGTGGCATTTCATGCAATGTTTCTCGTAGTTCGCCGCCGCTTCGGCGGCGATTGCGCCGGCGGAAAAGGTCACGAGCAGGCTGGTGGTTGCGATCAGGGCTTTGATTTTCATAAGTGTTTGAGTTCTTCGAGATGATTCAACGGACGGTTAAAACCGGAATTGCAGCGACGAGTAAACCATGTGGGCGGCGTATTCGTTGTGCCCGCCGTAGGTCTGGTCGTTGTTGCAGAAGTAGCCGTAGGTCAGCTTGCCGAGGAGGCTCCTGCTGAAGCGGTGGATCAGCGTGGCGGTGACGGTGTGTTCCTCCGCCCCCGAGCCAAACGGCTGGCTGTAGGCCGAGTTGTCCACATAGTTGTCCGCCCGGTAATACGAGTACTGCGCCTGCAAATCCGTGGCGTCGTTCACGACGAAGCCGGCCAGCGCGCTGGCGGTCCAGTAATCGTTGCGCATCGTCTGCACCACGCCCACGGCGCTGCCGCTCCGGAGATTGGCCGGCGTGTCGGTGAAATCCCACACATAGGTGGCGCTGCCCTGCAGGAACAACCGCGCCCAGGGCGTCCAGCTCACGCTCTCGCTCAGGATGTGGCTGACCATCTCCGCGCTCTGGACCTTGCCCAGGCGGGTTCCCGCGATGTCCGTGTCGCCCTGCGTTTCAATCGTCGAGATCTGGTAGTCGTAACGGCTGACGAGGGTCAGGGAGCTCAACGCCCGCCACGTCACGCGGAAGTTCACGTCATGCGTGTCGAAATCCTGCTGCCGGATGAACGCGGGATAGAAGTCGTTCGTGGCCGGCGGCGCAAAGACCGTCGAGTCCACGTCATGATCGTAGTCGTTCTGGCGAATCTTGTAATAATACTGGCCGGCAAGATTGATCTTCCGGTGCGGATACCAGTTCGCCCCGAGCACGTATTTCTGGCCGAGCCGTTCCACATCCGTGTCGCGCGACAGATCCACCGGGCCCGACGGCGCCTCGCGCTCGCGCTCGCGCAAATCCCCCTGGCCCTGCATCCACTCGCCACGGGCGTAAAGCGACCACTTCTTGATTCCCGTGTAACGGATCTCCAGGGCTTCGCCCAGGTCGATGAACTCACGCTTCTTGGTGTTCTGGATGTCGTCGACGACCGTCGGCAGCCCGGCCCCCGTGCCCACCGTCGTCTCCGAGAAGTCCGTCACGCCGCTCTGGCTTTGCTCCTCGATGCGCAGCGACGGAATGATGGCGAGATATTCCTTCGGGCTGTACATCAGGTTCAGGTTCGCGACGTGCTGGTTGATCCGGGAGCCGCCTTCCAGATCGAGGAAGCCCTCATCGCGCGCCTGACGCCGCGAAAACGTCGGGTCGTAAACCGGATCATAGTTCGGGCCATAGATGCGGCTCCCGGAAATGTCCGTGTCGAGCGTCGTGAACGAGTAACCGGTGGTGAGCCAGAGATTGTCCGTGAAACGCGTCTCCTGCGACGCCCGCGCGCTCAGCAAATCCGTCCGCACCCCCTCCTTTTGCGTGAGGTAACGGTCGCTGCCCGGCGCCGGGTAGACGGGCGGCAGTTCGCCCGGGCGCCGGTGCATGTTGCGCGAGTTGTCATTGTCCGAAACCTCGTAGCGCAACCCCACGCCGACATCCGTCTTGCCGAAGGTGTGCTTCACGTCGCCCTGCACGATGTGCCGGCGCTCATCGATGTCCCAGAAACTCGGCGCGATCCCGCGCAGGATCGATGTGCCCGCGAGCGGATAGCGGATGTTGTAATCGCCCCAGGCCGTCGAGTCCTTCCGTCCGTCGCGGAACTCGTAGGCGTACTTCAGCGTGAAGACCGGCAGGTTCGGCAGCGTGAGGCCCGCTTCCACCGTCGCCTCGCCGCGGTCGATGTGAAGCTCCTCGTTGTCGAGCCGCACCCAGGCGTTCGAGCCGCGCGAGTAGCCGCCGCTGCGATCAGACCAGCTGCGAAACTCACGATACCCCGCGCGCACGAAACCCTTGTCCGGATGGCTCACGCCGACCTTCACCATGTAATCGTTGTTGTCGGCGATCCCGCGGCCGTCGATGGTGAACAGCCCCTGTTTGCCCAGCGCGCGTTCCCAATGGAAATCCTCGATGCCGCCAAACGCGCCGGCCGGCCGCTGCCGCCGGTACTGGAACTGCGCCTTGTCCCCGTCCACCCAGTTGCGCCCGAGCCCGAATGTGATCCAGTTGTTGAACTCATCCGGCTCCGCGGCGGCGGCGGCGGCCGGCGCGTCCTTCT
>JBDHQG010000277.1:0-6113 GCA_039806925.1 Limisphaerales bacterium | reverse complement strand
TCCAGGCGCGGACGCGCCGGGCTTCGTCTCCAGGCAGGACGGATCCACCGCATCGGCCAGCTCCATCACGTAGTAGAAGCATCCCTCCGCGTCGTTGCGTCCGACGTGCAGCACATGCACGAGCCCATCGGCGAGGCGTGAGACCGGTTCGTAGCTCTGGATGCCGGCCAGCTCGCGTTCGTAGGGGCGCTCGCTGGAGAACCGCCGCCGCCAGACGATCTTCACCGCGCGCGGCGTGCCCATGACGTTCCGCGCCAGCCACACCTCGCCGTAGGCGCCGCGGCCAATCGGACGGCGCAGCGTGTGATCCGGAATGTTCGGAACGGGAGGCACGCTCTTGATGCTACCAGACATGGCCGGGACGAAGAATCGTTAACTCGCGCGCCCTCACTCCGTCTCCGAACGCAGCCGCTCGATCTCGGCCTTGAACAACCGGCCCACCCGGTGCCGCGCGAGATAGATCTGGGCGATGTTCACATCGAGCTTCTTCGCGACCTGGGCCATCGGGAGTTCGCTCAGCGCGGCGAGACGGAAGATCATCAACTGCCGGGAGCTGACCCTGGCGCGGACGCGCCGCAGCGCCGTCGCCACCAAATTTTCCTCCCATTCGCGTTGCCAGACCTCGTCGAGAGCGTCCGCCGCCGGGTCAGGGATGGATTCCAGCCGGTCCGGATCGGAATCCGTCAGCGGCACCATGAGGCGGACGGTGTCCGGACGTTCCCGGCGGAGAAACTCGTGAATCCGCGAGCGGGTCACCACGCGCAGCCATGATTTGAAGGAACCCCGCGCCGGGTCATAGCGGAAGCCCGGCAGGCGGCGCGACAGGTAGATGAACGTGTTTTGCACCACGTCCTGCGCCGCCGAATCCGGCAGGCCGGACTGGCGGGCGACGTTGTAAATCAGCCGCCAGTAGGCATCGAAAAACTCGCGCCAGCCCGCGTGATCCTCGCAATCCCGCAGGCGCGAGAGCAGGCTGGCCCGCGTGGGCAGGAACGATTCGGTGCCGGGCTCGCTCGTGGATGAAGCCATCACCGGAGAGTAAGCCGCGACGGCGGGCGATCTTTCAAGTATTTCGCGGACCGCTGCCGGTCGGTTCGGGGCGGCCCAAAGCGGAGTGCGCCCGTCCCGGGCGCAGAAACGTGAGAACCGATGACAGCTTCACTGGATTTCAAAGCGTTTTGGCGGCCGGACATCGCTGCGCCCGAGGACGGGCGCACTCCGGCTCGTTTGGACAACACGCCCAACAGATGCGCCCGTCGGTTCGCGGTTCGCCGTTCGCTCTTTTCAACCGTCGAAGAGTTCCGCTAGTCTCCGCCGCACATGAAACATTCTGGAAAGGCCTTCAAGGCAGCGCTGCGGATCATCTTCTGGACGCTCGTCCTGCTGCTGGCGCTGTTTGCCGCGGGCAAACTGGCGACGCTGCTGGGCAGCGCCGTCATCGCCGTCTCGTCCGCGCTCATCACGCTCTGGCTCCTGTTCGTCCTGTTCACGCTCTACTTCTTCCGCGACCCGGACCCGATGGATCCGGCGGACCCCAACGCCGTGGTCGCGCCCGGCCAGGGCAAGGTCGATGTGATCGACGAGACCACCGAGGCGGACTTCATGGGCGGGCGCTGCAAGCGCGTCTCGATTTTCCTCTCCGTGTTCGACGTGCATGTCCAGCGCGCGCCGGTGAGCGGGCAGATGGTCTACCATAAATACACCGAGGGCGAATTCTTCAGCGCCACCAAGGCCGACTGCGGCGACCACAACGAAAACGCGCTCCTCGGATTCGTCACGCTCGCCAACGGCAACCAGAAGATCGGCCTTCGCTTGATCGCCGGCCTGATCGCCCGCCGCATCAACGTCTGGGCGGCCGCCGGCGAGAAGATCACCCGCGGCGAGCGCATCAGCCTCATTCAATTCGGTTCGCGGTGCGACCTCTACCTGCCCCTGGAGGCCACCGTCCGCGTGAAGCTCGGCGACCGCGTCAAGGTCGGCGAGTCGGTGATTGCCACCCTGCCCTGATCGCATGGAGCCCGACGCGCCCAAGCCACCGGCTGCTTCGCCCCCGTCGCCCACCGACGAGAAGCTGAAGATCTATTTTCTGCCCAATGTGATGACCGGCGCGAATCTCTTCTGCGGCTTCGTGGCGCTCACGAAGATCGTGGAATGGAACGCCGCGGTGAACAATTACCACGACATCAAGATCGCGCTCTTCTTCATCCTGCTGGCGTGCATCTTCGACCTGCTGGATGGCCGGGTGGCGCGCATGGGCGGCGCCGAAAGCCCGTTCGGCCGCGAGTTCGATTCGCTCGCCGACATCATCTCGTTCGGCGTGGCCCCGGCGTTCCTGGTCTACCGCGTGGTGCTGCAGGATGTCTTCATCAACCATCCCAAGTGGGGCTGGTTCATCGCCTCGATTTACCTGCTCTGCGGCGCGTTCCGCCTCGCCCGCTTCAACTGCCTGGCCGCCATGGCCGGCACCGGCGGCGGCAGGGAATTTCTCGGCTTCCCGATCCCGGCGGCGGCCGGGCTCGTCTCGTCGCTGACGCTGTTCATGATCTGGTGGGACGAAAAGGAGTTCGCGAAGGCCAACTGGCGTTTCGTCCTGCCGGTCATCCTGCTCTTCCTCTCCGGCATGATGGTCAGCGAAGTGAAGTATCCCACGTTCAAGAAGCTCGACCTTCGCGCCACGAGGACCTTCACCAAGACCCTGATCGCGATCCTGATTCTCGGCAGCGGCTTCGTGCTGCAGGAAAAAATCCTCTACTGGGTCCTGCCCCTCTTCTTCACCTGCTACCTGGTTTACGGCTTCATCCGCCCGCACATCTCCCGCAAGGTCCGCTACGAAATCGCGGATGACGATGATGACGACGACGAGGCGTCGACCGCGAGCTGATCCTCCACGTTGTGCTCGGCCTGCCTCCCATCTACAGCGCCCTGTTGACCGGCTTTCTGGCCGGCCTGATCATTTCGATCCCCGTCGGCCCGATCAACATGACCATCCTCAACGAAGGCGCCCGCCGCGGCTTCCGTTGGGCCGCGCTGATCGCCGCCGGCGCCACCACGATGGAAGTCATCTACTGCGGCCTGGCCTTCACCAGTTTCGCCTCCATGCTTCGCGGCGGCGTCGTCCAGGTGGCGATGGAGATCTTCGGCTTCGCCTTCATGCTGTTTCTCGGCGTGCGCTTCCTCATCGCCAAGTCCGTCACCGTCGTCGAGCGCATCGAGCAGAACATCGAGCAACGCATCGAGGAAAAGCTCCACCCGCACTCCGCGTTCATGACCGGGTTTGTCCGCACGCTCGGCAACCTGGGCATCCCCATCCTCTGGATCTTCCTCAACACCACCTTCATCTCGCGCGACTGGGTGGCGCCCAGCCTGGAGGGAAAGGTGTTCTACCTCACCGGCGTGGGGAGCGGCGTGGCCGCGTGGCTGCTGGGGCTCGCCTGGGCGATTTCCCTCCGGCACCAGAACATCTCCGAGCAGTCAATGCTCCGCATGGAACGCATCTCCGGCGTGGTCCTGATCTGCTTCGCGCTGGGCCAGGGCGTCTTCCTCGCCTACAAGTTCTCGAAGCACATGGACAAAATCCACGACAAGCCTCAGCGGCCCGTGGCCGCGCGGACCGTCCTATTCCAGCCGCAGGTAAATGCATTTGAGATACCGCGCCTCCGGGAACGTGGCCGCGTGATCCGCCGGATGCCCCGTCGTTTCCAGCTCCACAAAACGCCGCCCTGATTCCCGCGCCGCCCGCCGCACCCTGTCGAAAAACTCGTCCGCTGAAACATGCGCCGAACACGACGCCGCGACGAGGATGCCGTCCCTCCGCGACAACCGCACGCCCGCCGTCGCCAGCCGGCCATACGCCTGAACCGCCCCCGCGCGCTCCGCCTCGCGCTTCGCCAGCGACGGCGGATCGATGACAACCAGATCGAACCGGCTCCGGCCCGCCTGCTCCAGCCACGCGAAGGCATCCCCCTGCTCCGTCTCGTGCCGGCAACGCGCCACCGTGGCGATGCCCTGGTTCAACGCGAAGTTCCGTCGCGCGCCCGCCAGCGCGTGGGCGCTGATGTCGAGATCCGTCACCGACTTCGCCCCGCCGCGCGCCGCGTAGAGCGAGAACCCGCCCGAGAAACTGAACGCATTCAACACCTCGCGCCCCACGGACAGCGCCGCCACGCGCCGGCGGTTCTCGCGCTGGTCGAGGAAGAATCCCGTCTTCTGCCCGCTCACCACCTGCGCCTCAAAGCACAAGCCGGACTCGCGGAAGATCACGATGCCACCGCTCGATTCGCCCCAGGCCGATTCCGTCAACGCGCCCGCGCCCGGGCTCCAGTCCATCACCAGCCCGTCGCGCACGCCGAACTCCCGGCCCGCGCGCTCCTGGATGTTCCGGCTCAACCGCAACACCAGCCGCTCCGGCAAGAGCGCCCGGCCCAGCATCGACGCCACCTCGCGCCAGCGCGGCAGCCACGCCGCCGTGTAAAGTTTCAGCACCAGCGTCGTGTCGTACCGATCCACCACCAGCCCCGGCCAGTTGTCGCTCTCGCCATGAATCAGCCGGCAACCCGTCGTCTCCGCGTCGAACATGCCCGCGCGCCTCGCCAGCGCCTGCTGCAAGTTCCCGCTCCACCACGCGTCATCCAGCCTGCACGGCCTGCCGGAATGCAGGATGCGCACGCGGATCGGCGAGTCCGGGTCATACAGGCCGATGGCGAGAAACTCATCCTTGCGATCATAAATCACCGCCAGCTCGCCGGGCCTGCCTTCGCGATTCTGCTCGCGGATGCTGTCTGCGAAGAGCCACGGATGCTTGCCGCGCAAAATCGTCTCCGCCGTCGCCGTCACCCGCAATCGCAACGTCGCCGGAGCGCTCATCGTCCGCCTCCCCGCGATGCCATCCCGCCGAGCCCGCTGATTTCCGCTCCCGTCCGCCGGCGTGATTTTCCCCTGGCCAGGTTGCCCAGGGCGAGGGAACCAATCGACACCCGCGCCAGCCCACAACCGTTCACCGGCCTGGGCGCGCGCGACGGAAATCGGGGACGCTGCGATTGCATCGCCCGAGCAAACCGCTTCACCCGCGCGGAAGCGAGACGAACTTGCCAACGACGCACCGCCCCGTAGTCGCATCCCAAGCAGGGAAACTGCGCCCGGCAATCGGACGCGTGTGTGTTTATCTTTCGCCGCGCCGTTTGACAGCGGCACGGAGCTGGGCGTTGGTTGGGTCAGTTCACTCTATGGTTGCCAAATCGCCATTACGGATTGTTTTGCTGTTCCTGTTATGCGCCGCGGCGCACGCCGCGCCGCAGACGAATGATCATTTCGCGGGCCGCCTGCGGTTCACCGGCGAGAATGTGACGGTGACCGCGACCAGCGCCGGGGCAACGCGCGAGGAGGGCGAACCCGAGTTGTTTCATGGGTTGGGAGTGACGTTGTGGTGGGGCTATACCGCGCCGAAGGACGGCAAGGTGCGCGTGACCGGCATCGTGGGCGACGAGATGTGGCCGAACCCGGACGTGCGGGCGCGGTTGTTCACCGGAGAGTCGCTGGAAGCCTTGGCGGACTACAATCCCTGGGGATTCCTGCTCAGTTCGGACGGGAGCCGGACCGGGGAATTCGAGGTGGTGGCCGGGAATGAGTACCTCGTGATGACGGATACGATCGTCTCCGCCCCATGGATCGGCTATCGCGGGCCGGTGGCCTTGAAGTTCGAATACCTTCCCACGCCAACGAACGACGCATTCGTGAGCCGCACGATTTTGAGCGGCACCGCGCTATTGGTCCGCGGCACGACGGAAGGCGCCACGCGGGAGAGCGGCGAGCCGCGTCCGGAGAAAGGCTATGACGAGCATACGGTCTGGTATTCGTGGACGCCCGGGGTGTCCGGCCGCGCTGACTTCGACCTCCTGGGAAATGCGCATCGTGTGACCGTTTACACGAACGACACACTGGCAGCCCTGGCTCCCGTCGCGGTGGAAGATTGCTGCAACTTCACCCGCAATAATTTCGATGTGACGGGAGGTCAAACGTATCATCTCGCGGTCTCATGTCCGTTCAATGAAACGGCGCCGTTTGAGTTCAGCCTGTCGTTGAACGGACGCCCCGTGCTCGCGCTCCCGGCGTTCAAG
>JBDHQG010000276.1:0-6120 GCA_039806925.1 Limisphaerales bacterium | reverse complement strand
TCACGCCCATCGTATTGCGCCCGGCTTCGCGGATGTCTTTCACGCCGGTGCGAACCATCTGCCCGCCCGTCGTGATGAGCATGATCTCGTCGGTCTCCTTCACCGTGAGCGCGCCCACCACGCCGCCGGTCTTGTCGCCGGTCTTCATGGTGATGATGCCCTTGCCGCCGCGGCTCTGGACGCGGTACTCGTCGAACGCCGTGCGCTTGCCGATGCCGTTCTCGCCCGCGACGAGCAGCGTCGCGCTGAGATCGACGATGGCGAGCGCAATGACGCGGTCGTTCTCCGCGCAGTCGATGCCGTAAACGCCCACGGACGGACGGCCCATCGGGCGCACGTCCTCTTCCTTGAAGCGGATGCTCATGCCGTCGTGCGTGATCAGCACCACCTCGTCCTGCCCGTTGGTCAGCTTCGCGTCGATGAGCGTGTCGCCCTCCTCGATCTTGATGGCAATGATGCCGCCCTTGCGCACGTTGCTGAAATCTTCCAGCGCGGTCTTCTTCACGATGCCGTTGCGCGTGGCGAAGAGCACGAAGTTCGGCTGCGACCACGTCTGATCCTCCTTGTTCGGGCCGGTCTTGGAAATCACGCGGATGAGCGCGGCGATCTTTTCGTCGGCCTTCAACTCAAGAATGTTCGCGATGGACTTGCCCTTGGAAGCGCGGCCCATGTCGGGAATCTCATGCACGCGCTCGACATACACGCGCCCGGTGTTCGTGAAGAACATCAGGTAATCGTGCGTGCTCGCGGTGAACAGATGCTCGATGAAATCCGCGTCCGCCGCCTCGGGCGTCGAGCCTTCGCGCGTGGCCATGCCGATGACACCCTTGCCGCCGCGGCGCTGGCTGCGATAGCTGGAGACGTTCGTGCGCTTGATGAGGCCGCCGTGCGTGATGGTGATGATCACACCTTCGTTCGCGATAAGATCCTCGATGGCGATCTCGCCTTCGTCCGGCACGATGTCCGTGACACGCGGCGTGGCGTGCTTTTCCTTAATCGCCGTCAGCTCGGCCTTGATGATCGCCATCACGCGCGCTTCCTTTGCGAGGATGTCGAGCAGGTCTTTGATCTTCTCGATCAACTCGCCGTACTCGGCGCGGATCTTGTCCATTTCCAGTCCGGTCAGGCGATAAAGCTGCAATTCGAGAATCGCGTCCACCTGCCGTTCGGTCAGCGAATAGAATCCTCCGCTCAAGCGGCCCTCGTCGCGGATCAACACGCCCCACGCCTCCACCTGCGCGCGTGTCCACTCGAACGCCAGCAGCTTCACCTTCGCCTCGTCGCGATTGCGCGAGCCGCGGATGATGCGGATGAATTCGTCGAGATTTTTCAGCGCGCAGATGTAGCCCTCGAGAATCTCCGCGCGTTCCTCGGCCTTGCGCAGCTCGAAGCGCGTGCGGCGCAGGATGACTTCACGGCGGTGCTCGATGTAGCACTGGATGAGTTCCTTCAAGTTCAGCGTCTTCGGCCGGCCGTGATCGATGGCCAGCGAGTTCACGCTGAACGTCACCTCCATCTGCGTGTGCTGATAGAGGTTGTTGATGACGACCTTCGCGATGGCGTCGCGCTTGAGCTCGATGACGAGACGGCAGTTCTCGTCCGATTCGTTGCGCATCGCGGACACGTCCGTGATGATCTTCTCGTTCACGAGATCGGCGATCTGCTGTTCCAGCGCCGCGCGGTTCACGTTGAACGGAATCTCGGTGATCACGAGCTGCTCGCGACCGCCCTTCATCTCCTCCACGCCGATCTTGCCGCGCAACTTGATGCTGCCGCGTCCGGTGTGGAAGTAATTCTTGATGCCCTCAATGCCGCAAATCATGCCGCCCGTCGGGAAGTCCGGGCCCTTGACGAACTTCATCAGCTCCGGGATCGTGATCTGCGGATTGTCGATCTGCGCGCAGATGCCGTCGATGACCTCGCCGAGATTGTGCGGGGCCATGTTCGTGGCCATGCCGACCGCGATGCCCGTGCCGCCGTTGACGAGCAGGTTCGGGAACGCCGCCGGGAACACCGTGGGCTCCGTCATGCGCTCGTCGTAGTTCGGGACAAAGTCCACCGTGTCCTTGTCCATGTCCTGCATCAACGCCGCGCCGAGATGCGTGAGCCGCGCCTCGGTGTAACGCATCGCCGCCGGCGGATCGTTTTCCACGGAACCGAAGTTGCCCTTGCCATCGACCAATTTCTCGCGCATCGCCCAAGGCTGCGCCATGTGGACGAGCGTCGGGTAAATCACCGCCTCGCCGTGCGGATGGTAATTGCCGGACGTGTCACCGCAGATCTTCGCGCACTTGTAATGCTTGCGGCCGGGGAATAGCGACAGCTCGTGCATCGCGTAGAGGATGCGGCGCTGCGAGGGCTTCAATCCATCGCGCACATCGGGCAGCGCGCGGGAGATGATCACCGACATCGAGTAATCGAGGAACGAGTTCTTGATCTCGTCTGCGACATTGATCTTGGTGATCTTTTCGTTGGCGGCGTAGAGAGGCGTGCCGCCCAGCGCGGAATTACCGTCGTTCTTCGGCGTCTCTGGCGGATTCGTATCGTCGGGCATTGTGAAAAAGGGCTAAGTCCAATTCGCGTCCTGCAATGCCGCTGACGATACTGACACCTTGCCCGGCGATGCAATGACGTTGTAACGCGGAACACCAACGACAAAAGATTCATCCGCGGGTGACCGCTTAAACAGGGATGAGAATTTTCCTAAGATTTTTGTGGCATATTTGAAGTCGTTTGGTACATTCGCGCACTCTCGTTTGGGCAGCCCGGAGTGGAATACCAACAGCGAGAGCAGTTTTTGACGAAAAACGATCACGATTTGTTGTGAGCACCAGCAAGAAACCTGCGAAAAAAGCGGCGCCGTCCAGCTCGACGAAGGGCAAGGCGCGCACCAGCGCAACCACTGCCTCCATCCTTGGCAGTTTCTCCCACAAGCCGAGCAAGGTCACGACTGCGGTAAACAATCGCAACATCAAGATCAAACCGGAGTGGGCCAAGTATTACGAGAACCTGCTCGAACTGCGCGAGCGCCTGCTCCACCAGATGAACGGCCTGGCCAAGGACTCAGCCGAGGAGATGGCCAGCTACAGCCTGCACATGGCTGACTCTGGAACGGATAATTTCGACCGAGACTTCGCACTCAGCCTCCTTTCGTCCGATCAGGACGCGATTTACGAAATCGAAGAGGCGTTGAAGCGCATTGAAAAGGACACCTACGGAGTGTGTGAACTGACCGGCAAGCCGATTCCTCGCGCCCGCCTGGATGCCATTCCGTGGACCCGTTTCACCGTCGAAGCCCAGGCTCAGCTCGAGCGTGAAGGCGCCCTGCGCCAGAAGCGCCTGGGCGCGCTTGGCACGGTGGACAGCGCCGGCGCCGTTGAAGTTGAAGAAGACGAGGATGCGGACGAGAAGCCCACGAAGGAAAAAGAGTAAGTTATGCCCAGAGAAATCATCACCATCGAATGCACCGAGGCGCGGAAGGAAGGAAAATCGCCATCGCGCTACACCACCACGCGCAACAAGAAGCTTCAGACGGAGAAGCTCGAGATCAAAAAATATAACCCCTTCCTTCGCCGTCACACGGTTCACCGCGAAATCAAGTAAAGCCTATGCCCCGCAAGACGCACACCAACAAGAAGGATGGCAAGGGCCGCGGCCGCTCCGGCGGCATGGAGAAACGCACGCCCCGTCCCAAGCCCAAGATCGACTTCACCATCGACTCGATGGATTACAAGAACACGAACCTGCTCAAGCAGTTCACCACGGACAACGGCCGCATCCTGCCCCGCAAATACACGGGCCTGCCGGCACATTATCAGCGCCGGCTCAACCGCATGATCAAGCGCGCGCGCCAGATGCTGCTGATCAAGTAGTCCATCCACGTTACACAATCCCGACATCCCGCAGCCCGGAAAGCTGCGGGATTTTTTTATCCCCTGCATCGTCCCAGTATTTGAACTGACAAGACCGGTAACCCGGCTAAGTTCCCACGACAATGAACGCGCACGCGACCATCCCCATTCCATTGCTCATCGCGATTTACAGCGCCCTGGTCATCCTCGCGTCCATTGCGGGAGGCTGGCTGCCACTTGCCGCCAGGCTGACCCACACCCGTCTCCAGACCGCCATCTCGTTCGTGGCCGGGCTGATGCTCGGCGTCGGCATGTTGCACATGCTGCCCCATGCCTGGCATCAATTCGGATCAATCGACCGCGTCGTGATATGGATGCTCGCCGGCTTCCTCGTCATGTTCTTCGCGCAGCGCTTTTTTCATTTCCACCATCATGACATCCCGGACGAAGCCGCCGAGCACGACCACTTTTCCCACGCGAATCATGAGCACTGCGAACACTCGCTGGCGAAACAATCCGCCAGCGGCCTTTCCTGGGTCGGCGCCGCGGCTGGAATGACGCTTCACTCGCTGCTCGACGGTCTCGCGCTGGCGGCCAGCGTTCATGCGGAATCCCACGGCGGAGCCGGAATTCTTCCCGGGATTGGCGCGTTTCTGGTCATCCTCCTCCACAAGCCATTCGACGCGATGGCCATCAGCACCTTGATGGCTGCAGGTGGAAAATCCCGATACTCGTGCCATGTCGTGAACGGGCTCTTCGCGCTGGCGATACCGTGCGGCGTCGCGCTGTTTTTCGGCGGCATCGGGGAATCGGGGGCGGAGGCAAATGGGGTTCTCGGCGCGACGCTTGCGTTCACCGCCGGCACTTTCCTGTGCATTTCCACCAGCGATCTGCTGCCCGAGATTCAGTTCCACTCACATGATCGCATCAAGCTTTCCCTCGCGCTGCTGGCCGGGCTGGGCCTGGCCTACCTGATCGGGCAATTCGAAACATCCGGCCACGATCATCATCAGGGATCCGCGAAGGAAACCCAGGTGGAATCGGATGCTCACCAGCACTGACCATCCGGCCATTCGGTCCGGATCCGAAAAGCAAAAGGCCACGCAACCGCGTGGCCTTTCAAGAATTTTTGGCTGGCAGGGCCTAAGCCGAGCCATCCCCAGCCCAGTCACTCAACTTCAGGTATTCCTTAATCTTCCTCCGTTCGTAACGGTGTTTCTGTGCTTTTACGGGACGGTCTTCCGCCTTGCGGAAGGCATGTTTCGGGTCTCGGATGATTTCACTGATGGGATCTGTGGGTTTGCTCATAGTGAGGTTACCTTTCGTCGCATGAGTCGACAGCTTGTGGGATGCCAAGGGGAGGCGAAGAACCAACTGCAAATAAAACAGCAGCCATTTCCACCATGTAAGAGCTCATGGTGCAAGTTAGACCACCTTCCTCGTCCCGAAGTTCAATGAAATCTGTGGAACTTTTTGACCTCCCAGGGACAAATTCGCCACCTCCCATCCGCGTTCGTCTTCCTTTGCGCCAACCCGGCCGGCTCGCTTCAGCCTCCACACTCACTTGACCCGGGGAAGCACCAGCACGGCAGTGCCTGACCGGCGCGCTTCACCCGTCCCTGCCCTGTGCAGGTAAACAGCCTTGCCGGCGGGCACGAACATGGAAACCGCCATCGCCAGATTTGTTTCGAGCGTGAACGCCGACCGTTCCCGCGTCTCCGCCACCATCCCGTTCGTCGCCACATCCCAGGAGGCAAACGCCCCAAGAACCTCAATCCCGTTCCCGCGCGGGCGAACAGCATACGTTGACGACATGCCGGGCGGAACAGGCACATCGGCCGTGGCCGTTCCCGTGGTGCTCGACACCGATGCAACGACTCCCGCTCCCAAGACAACTCGTCCGACGCGGGACACGGCCCCGGAATGCTGCATGAACCGGCTTTTCAGTTTCGCCGCGTCGTCCAGTTTGATCACCCATGCCGAGACGCCGTTACTCGTCACCAGCGCGGACGGAGCCTTCAAAGTCTGCAAAACCATTTCCTCCGCATCAGGACGGAACTGAAAAAAGACGTGCTCCACCTCCACCGCCGCCGGCTTGCCGAACACGGCGGAGCGCAATTTCCGAAGCCAGCTCCAGTGAATGGGAATCAGCCGATCCAGGACCGGGCCCGGCATCGCTTGAACGATATGGCCCGGCGGCAGGACAGTCACCGTGGCTTCCGAACTGTCGCGCCCACGAATCAGCCATCCAATGACAAGGACCAACGCT
>JBDHQG010000275.1:0-6143 GCA_039806925.1 Limisphaerales bacterium | reverse complement strand
CGGTGAAAAGATTTCCCAGTTGCGGAGGTTTCTTTGACGTCGCCAGCTTGAAAAAAAGGATGGGCGAGCTGGACTCGCTGATGGCCGCGGATTCCTTCTGGAACAACCGCGAGCAGGCGCAGAAGCTGATCGATGAAGCAGCCAGCATTCGCAAGCGAATGGATCCGCTGCTCGACGGCGAGAAGAAGTGGGATGATCTCAACGTGATGGTCGAGCTCGCGCAGGCCGAGCCGGAGGAATCCAAGGCCAAGCTCGCCGCCGAAGTTTCCGTCGATGCCACGAAGCTTCTGAAGGATCTTGAAGCGCTCGAACTCCGCGTGCTGCTCAACGGCCCGCACGACAAGTGCAACTGCATCTTCACCATCAATGCCGGTGCGGGCGGCACTGAGGCGCAGGACTGGGCCGAAATGCTCTCGCGCATGTACGGCCGCTGGTTCGATTCACGCGGCTGGAAGTGGGAGGTCACCGACGCGCTCGCGGGTGATTCCGCCGGGCTCAAGAGCGTCACGTTCCGCGTCGAGGGCGAGAACGCCTACGGCTTCTGCAAGGCCGAGCGCGGCGTGCATCGTCTCGTGCGCATCTCGCCGTTCGACGCGAACAAGCGCCGCCACACGAGCTTCTCCAGCGTGGACACCATTGCCGAGCTGAGCGACCTGATGGAGACGGACATTGTCATCCCCAAGAGCGAACTCCAGCGCGACACGTATCGCTCCGGCGGCAAGGGCGGGCAGAACGTGAACAAGGTGGAAACCGCCGTGCGCCTCACGCATTTGCCGACCGGCCTCGTCGCCGCGTCGCAGGCGCAACGCAGCCAGGCGCAGAACGAGGCCACCGCGTTGCAGATGCTCATCTCGAAGCTCTACGCGCTGAAGCTCGATCAGGCGAAGAGCGAGATGGAGCGGTTCTATGGCGAGAAGGGCAGCGTGAGCTGGGGCAACCAGATTCGTAGCTACGTCTTCCAGCCGTATCGCATGGTGAAGGATCTCCGCACCGGCGTGCAGACGAGCGACGTGCAGGGCGTGATGGACGGCGACCTCGACGCGTTCGTCAATGGCTGGCTGCGCGCGGGCTGTCCGCTGAAGCGGATGCAGGGCGTGAAGGATGAGGAGGAGTAGGATGCGCAATTCCCAATGTCCAATGACCAATGACCGGGAGAGGATGTGCGCCCACCGGGCGGGTCTTTCGCGGCAGGCGCTTTCTATCTGTGGGCATTCGAAATTGAACATTCATTGGTTATTGAGCCTTGGTCATTGGACATTCTCCATATGAACATCCTCGACACCATCGTCGCCCAGAAGCGAATCGAAGTCGCCGCGCTGCCGGACCGGCGGATTGCGGCGGGCGACTTGCGCGATGCCATGCTGGAGCGCAACGAGCAACGCGACTTCCTCGCCGCGCTGCGTTCACCTCGACGTGGTGACGTGGCGCTCATCGCGGAGGTGAAGAAGGCGTCGCCGTCCAAGGGCGTCATTTGCGAGAACTTCGACCCCGTGCGCATCGCGCGCGAATACGAAGCGGCGGGCGCGAGTTGCCTGTCCGTGCTGACCGACGAAAAGTTCTTCCAGGGCTCGCTTGATTATCTCCGGCAGATTCGCGAGGCGGTGAAGCTGCCGCTGTTGCGCAAGGATTTCATCATCGACGAGCGGCAAATCCTGGAAGCCATCGAGTGGGGCGCGGACGCCATCCTGCTCATCGTGGCGATTCTCGACGACCAGCAGCTTCGCGATTATCAGGCGCTCGCCTCGGCCGCCGGACTGGCCGCGTTGGTGGAAGTTCACGACGAAGCGGAGCTTGACCGGGCGCTCGCGGCGAATGCCGAGCTTATTGGCGTGAACAATCGCGACCTGAAATCTTTCAAGGTGGATCTCGCCACGACGGAACGTCTCGCGCAGAAGCTCCGGGCGACTCCGGGTGGCCGGGAAAAACTGCTCGTCGCCGAAAGCGGCATCTTCACCCGCGCCGATGTGGACCGCCTCAAAGCCTGCGGCTCCAGTGCCATTCTCGTCGGCGAATCGCTGATGCGCGGCGGAGAAATCGGGCCGAAAGTTCGGGAGCTGATCGGCGGTTGATCCAGAGCACCGAGCATTGCTCGGCCTTGGGATCACAAATGAAAAAGGCCGGGAGTTACCCGGCCCTGTTTTGAAAGGGGAGGAAATGCCGAGCAATGCTCGGCGCTCCGTCAGATCAATCCCGCCAGTTCCTGCAGCGTCTTCCAGTTTTCCAGACGTTCCTGCTTGGCGCGGAGGAGGGTTTCGCTCGGATTGCCGTCCTTGTCGAAGTGTTTTGCGAAGCGGCCTTCGCTGCGGGCGAACATCACGAAGTCGAACAACTCGCCGGTCTTCGCGTCCTTGAACCAGTCCTCCTTCGGCGAGGGATTGCCCTGGAGGCTCAGGCGCTCGGAGATCTTCGAGCCCTTGCTCGGGTCATACATCAGCACGGGGAAGGTGCGCGTATCAACGGCCAGCTTGCTCTGAGCGGCGGCCATGTTGTCGCCGACGCCGTGTTCGGGCTGGCACGTTGTATAGACCGAAACGACCGCCGGGCCGTCGAATTCGTTGGCGGCGAGGATGGCCTTGTAGAAGTGGTTCGGCATCGCGCAACTGGTCTGCGCCACGAAGGTGTTCGGGTGCATCATGCAGATCTGCGCGAGCTCCTTGCGGCGTTCGATCTTGCCCGGGATGACCTTGCCGTGGACGGAGAACTTCGTGTTCTGGCCCATGAAGGTCGCGGTGGAGGATTGCCCGCCGGTGTTCGAGTACACCTGCGTGTCGAGCACGAGCACCTTGATGTTCATGCCGCTCGCCAACATGCGGCTGAGCGATTGAAAACCGATGTCGAGCATCGCGCCGTCGCCGCCGATGACCCAGAGCTGCTTGTCCTTCCAGCCCATCTGATCCCAGCGCGCACGGATGCCCATCGCGTCGGCGGGCGCGTTCTCGAAGAGCGAGTTCGTCCACGGCACGAGATATGGATTGTAGGGATACGTGGAGGCGTAAACCGTCGAGCAGCCCGTCGAGTTGACGATGCCGATGTTTTCCTTGCCGTAAACGAAGCCGGTCGCCGCGAGCATCATGCGGAGCGCGGTGCCTTCGCCGCAGCCCATGCACGAACCGGCGCCGCCGACGTAGAGCAGCGAACGCTCGGCGAGCATCATGTCGCTGAGCAGCTTCTCGTTGATGTATTCCTTGGGCGTCTCGGGCATGCGCTTGTAGAAGCCCCAGGTGCTCTGGAAACGCTTGAGCGTGGGCTCGTCCTTCTTGAGCATGGAGAGCGCGCCGTGATTGCCGCACGCATCGACGCACTCGGCGCAGCCCTTGCACTTCGTGGGGTCGATGAAGATGCCGAAGTAACCGGGCTCCGCGCCCTTCTTCTCGTACACGTTCCAATACTTCGTCGTCTTGCCGAACTGCTTGCGGTAATGCTCGCGCTCGGCGGGGTCGGAGATTTTTTCCAGCTCGGCCTCGAGCTTCGCCTTAGGCACGACCTTGCCAAGGATCGCGGTGTCCGGACATTCGGTCACGCATTCCATGCAGCCGACGCAGTTCTCGCTGTTGAGGAGCGGGATCTCGGGCGCGATGTAGGAGAAGTCGCGCAGCACGCCGGTGCCGGCGGGGATGAACGAGCGCAAGGTCGAGGCGTCGGCGGGCAGCTCCAGCTCGGCGGAGCCGTCGTTGTAGGCGCCGACGATGCGTTCGTTGAAGTCCTGCACGTTGAGGACGTCGTCGGTGATGGGAACGCGGTTGACGCGATCCGTCGTCGGAGTTTCAAGCGTAGGAGGCATAGTTTTTTGGTTCTCGCGGGTTCTCCAGAAATTATTTCGCAAACACCACTTCGTCCTTCGCCTTCGCCACGGGCGCGCCGTTGACGATGATTTCGTGGGGGATGCTCATCACGTTCTTCAAACCTTCGCGCACGCACTTCAGGTTTTCCTGCACGACGTGTTCGCCGCGTTTGCCGAAGTATTTGCGGATGTATTTCTCGACGGATTCCAGCACCTGCTCGTCGCCCATGCGCGCGCGCGCGGCGAAGGGCGTGACCTTGATGAAGATGCCGACGAGGCAGACGCCTTGCATGCGTTGCTGGAGATCGGGGTCGGTCGCGATCTCCTTCGCGATCTTCACGGTGTCGAGGTAGTAAACCTTCAGCCGCTTGTTGCGGATGATTTTCTGGCCATAGGCCGGGATGTGGCTCCAGACCTTCGCCGGATCCAGCTCCGGGCTTTGGATGAACACGCTGCCTTCATTGGCGATACCGTCGAGCGGATTGCCGAGGTTGAAGGCGTTCACGTCGTTCAATGGAATGAACTCGACGTAGTTCAACTCGCTGTGCGTGCGGATGTGCGCATCGGCGACGGTGAGATAGTAGGTCGTGGGCAGGCCTTTCTTTTCGGAGCCGTATTTCGGATACGCCTGGACGTGGAGGTTGAACAGCTCGCCGACGAACCCGGCGATGAGCTTGTTGGTGGTGACGCTGCCGAAGCCGCCAACGGAATGGCCGCGCATGGAGAACGCGCCTTCGGGGCGCAGATCGGGATCTTCCGCGTCCGCCAGCGCGAGGTCGTGCTTGATGCCGACGACGGTGAATTCGCGGGGCTTGGCCGCGACCATGTTCTTGGTGATCGCGATGAAGTGGCAGCCGCGCACGTCGCGCGAGCCGAGGCCGGCGGAGCAGGCGTAAATCTTCGGGATGCGGGTGATGGCGGGATACTTGAACTCGCCGCTGGAGCCGCTGCTCAGGCCGGTGAGCGCGTCGGCGAAGGCAGCCTTGATGCCTTGCACGAGCGGGTTGGATTGGGCGAGCGGGTTATCCATGCGCTCGATGACGGTGAGGGCCTTGACGTTCTTGAGCGCGGCGACGAGTTGCGTGGAGGGGAACGGCGCAAAGCAGGTGACGTGAACGACGCCGACCTTGAGGCCGAGTTCCTCGCGCATGTAATCGGCGGCGGCCTGCGCGGTTTCCATCATGCCGCCCATGCCGACGAGCGCGTATTCCGCGTCCTCCATGCGGTAGCAATCAACCGCGTGATAGCGGCGTCCGGTCTGCCTGGCGAACTCGGCCATCGCCTCCTGCACGGCGGCGGGGACTTTGTCGTAGAAATGGCGCTGGGCGATCTTGCCCTTCATGTAGGAGTCCTGGTTCTGCACCACGCCGGTCATCATCGGGTTCCGCGGATCGAACAGGCAGCGCAGCTTCTCGTTCGGATCGCCCATGTAGGCTTTCATGAACTCCGTTTCGGCGAGCAGGACGTTCTCAATCGTGTGCGTCGTGAGAAAGCCGTCCTGCACGTTCATGAACGGCGTCTCGCACGCCTCGGCGGCGCGGCGGCAAATCAGCGCGAGGTCGGCGGCCTCCTGGGCGTTGCGGCCGAAGAGGATGCCCCAGCCGCAGTCCGCGACGCTCATCACGTCGTCATGGCCGCAATGCACGTTCAGCGAATGGCTGGTGAGCGCGCGCGCGCCGATGTGGAAGACGATGGGCAGGCGCTTGCCGGAAATGGTGTAGAGCACCTCCTTCATCAGCACGAGGCCCTGGCCGGAGGTGAAGTTCGTCACGCGACCGCCGGCGAGCGCAAAGCCCTCGCACGTCGTGGCGGCGGAGTGTTCGGACTCCGGTTGCACGAAGGTGATGGTATCGCCCCACAGGTTTTTTTTGCCGTCCGACACGGCGGTTTCGTAGCCGGTGCCCATCGTCGTGGAGGACGTGATGGGATAGGCGCACGCGCCGTGGGTGATATGGGTGTCGACCCAGACGACGCCGCCAGCGCCGTCGGAAGTGGTGGGGATGCCGGGGTAAGGGACTTGTTTAGCCTCGTTGCTCATAACGACTGTTGCGTGCTGCGCATGGAACCGTTTACCAAGATCGGCCGCCGGGATGGAAACTCCCAAACACAACCGATGATAACGGCATTCAAGCACTTCGCCCGCTCGACGCAAGACATTTGCTGGCGAGCCGGTGGCTTTGGCGCGGTTTTTCGTGGAACGAAATGCACTGGAAATTGATTGGGAGAAGCAGCTTCCGCGGCTCGCCTTCTTTTAACGAACCCTGCTCCGTTTTTGACGGAATCGGCGCTTGTCTTCGGCATGAATTTGGCTTGAATAGAGCTAGAAACAGCCCGGTCGAATTTTTTCCGAGCCTCATGGCCT
>JBDHQG010000274.1:0-6151 GCA_039806925.1 Limisphaerales bacterium | reverse complement strand
GAATTTGCTGGCGCCGTCCATCGCGCCGTAGAAGTCGGCCTCCTGCTCGACTTTCCTGCGGCGTTCGCGGGCCTGGGTTTCGTTGATGATGCCGGCGTTGAGCTCGGCGTCGATGGCCATCTGTTTGCCGGGCATGGCGTCGAGGGTGAAGCGCGCGGCGACTTCGGCGATGCGGCCGGCGCCCTTGGTGATGACGATGAAGTTGATGACGACGAGGATGAAGAAAACGACGAGGCCGACGACGTAGTTGCCGCGGACGACGAAGTTGCCGAACGTCTCAATGATGTGGCCGGCGTAGCCATCGAGCAGGATGAGGCGTGTGGAGGCGATGTTCAGCGCAAGCCGGAAGAGGGTGATGAAGAGCAGCAGCGTGGGAAAGGCGGTGAAATCCGCCGGCTCCCGCACGTAGAGAATCACCAGCAGGATGAGCAGCGAGAGGGCGATGCTGATGGCCAGGAACCCGTCCAGCAGGAACGGCGAGACCGGCAGGATCATCAGCAGGATGGTGCCGAGCAGGCCGAAGGTGAGGAGCAGGTCGCCGTTGCGGAACAGCCGGCCAAGGTTGGACTGGGGCTTCGGCGCGGGCATGGCTCGTCAGAGGGTTGAAAGGGCGAAGGGATGAAGAGCCAAAGGGGCAAGGCGCGCGCGCGACCATGCGCCCGGGCATGAGGCCGCCCGCAAAGACAAGCGACCCGCCCGGCACGGCGTGCCGTGATGTAACTCTTCAACCATTGAACTCTTCAACGTTTCAACCGTTCACCGATCGACCCAACCTTGCCGTGTCACCCCGGCAAATTCTGCTCGCGGTAGTAGCGGTAGGCGTTGGTCCGGTAGACGTAGGCCAGGATTTCCGCGACGGCCACGTAGAGCTGAGCAGGAATTTCGCCACCGACCTTTCCATGCTTGAACATCATCCGGGCCAGCGGCTTGTTTTCGATGATGGGAATCTGGTGTTGCCTAGCGATTTCACGAATCTTGAGGGCGTTGAGGCGCGCGCCCTTGGCGACGATGCGCGGCGCGCCCATCGTCTTGCGATCGTAGCGCAGGGCGATGGCGAGATGGGTCGGGTTCGTGATCACCACGTCGGCTTTCGGAACCTCGGCGAGCATCTTGCGCTGGCTCATGGCCCGGCGCCGGCTGCGCATCCGGGACTTCATCTTGGGATCGCCTTCCTGGTTCTTCGCCTCCTCCTTCACCTCCTCCTTGGTCATCATCATGTCCTGGCCCGTGCGCCAGAGCTGGTAGCCGTAATCCGCCGACGCCAGCACCACGAGGGCGAATCCGATGCGCATGGTGATCTTGAACGACGCGTCCGCCATGAACGCGCCGATGCGCGAGATGTCAACCGAGCTGTGGAAGATCGGATCGCGCAGGACGTCGGCGATGACGTTGTAGGAGAGCGCGATGATCACGCCGAGCTTCACCACGGCGATCCCGGTCGGCATGGCCGCGCGAACGGAGAAAATGCGCTTAAAACCGTTGAGCGGGTTCAGGCGTTCCCAGTTGACTTCGAGCGCGTCCGGCGCGGTGCGGAAGCGGCTTTGCGCGCCGGCCGCCAGCAGGCCGCCCACCGCTGTCGCCGCCAGCACCGGCCACACGCACGTCCCGGCGACCATCAACACATCGAGGATCAGCCGCTGCATGTTGTCGAAGGTCACCGCCGTGTCGTGCAGGTGCGAGAACGTGCGGTACATCAACTGGCCGAGGTGCCGCCAGACTTCGGTGCCGGTGAAAAGCAGCGCGAGGATGCCGCCAAAGAGCACGAACACGGTCTGGACCTCGGAACTGCGCGCGAACTGGCCTTTCTTCCACGCCTCCTCCAGGCGCTTTGGCGTGGCCTTCTCTGTCTTCTCTCCCTGGAAGTCGGACATGGTTCAGCTCACTCCCATCAGGTAAGCCACCCGCAGCATGTCTTCCGGCAGGCGCTGGAGGAAGTTCGCGATATGCTGCGCCATCAGCTGGCAGGTCAGGCCGAAGACCGTCATGCCGGCCAGGAGCTTGATGGCGAAGCTTTCCGAGAAGACCGGCATCTGCGGCACCGCGCGGCCGAGCACGGCGAAGACGAGAAGAATGATGAACGTCACCGCCATCAGCGGCGCGGCCATTTGAATCGCGAACACGAAGAGGTATCCCGTGCGGCCAACCACATCGATCAGCAACGATTCCGGCAGGTGCCCGCCGCCGATGGGAAGAAACTGGTAGCTGCGCTGAAACGCGAAGAGCAGGCTGTGATGCAGGTTCAGGCCGAGGAACAGCATCGCCCCCATGTATTGCAGCAGCGTCGCAATCTCCGAGGTCGAGTTCGTGCTCAGCGGATTCATGCTGCTGGGCAGGGTCAGGCCGATCTCGGCCGCGATGATGCCGCCCGCGAGCTCCAGCCCGTGGAACAACATCCGGCTCACAAACCCCAGCAACAAACCGAACGCCACTTCAGCCAGCATCACGCCAATCAATCCCCACAGATCGATCGGAATCCCCGGCTGGGGCGGCAGCACCGGAGAAACGAGAAACGCCACCATCGCGCCGAGCGCCACGCGGAGCTGCACGGGGAAATTGGTCGCGGAAAAAACCGGGAAAACCGTCATCAACGCGCTCGCGCGCAGGAAGACGAGCAACCAGTTGAGAACGTCAGGCATGGGCGCCTCCGCGTTTCAATCGCGCTCACGAAACCATCTGGGGCATCTTCTCGATGACCGCGGTGGCGAACTCGATGATCGTCCGCAGCATCCACGGCAGCAGCACCACCAGCACGCCCACGATGGCGAGCGCTTTCGGAACGAACGTCAGCGTCTGCTCGTGGATGGTGGTCACCGCCTGAAAAAGGCTGATGCCGAGACCCACGACCATCGCGGTGACAAGAATGGGCGAGGCCAGTGCGACGGCTTGAAACATCATCGCCTTGACCAGCTCGGTGGCAAATTCAGGATTCATACGGTATGAAGGCGCGAACCCGCGCGTTTATGACCTCCCTGCTAAGCCAGTTGCGGGCCAACCGCCCCCAACTTGTTCGCGAACCTTGGGCGGGCTTCTCCAGTTCCAGATGAAACAATGCCGTGGGAGAGGCCTCCAGCCTGTCCTGCGGACGCCAAGCTTCAGTCCGCGATGTTCTGCCGCATCATTTCCGCTCCCCAGCGTCGACGACGGATATTATCCTGCAACTTCAACGTCGGCTCGCGGGTTCTCTCCATGACCGGGGGAATAATTCCCGGAAAACGAATCAAACCAAAACCGTCTGCCACCATGAAATCCATCCTCCGCCCCGCTTGCACCCTCGCCGTCGCTTCACTCCTGTTCACCGCGTCGCTGCGCGCCGCCGATGCGCCGCCCGGACTGGTCAGCTTCGGCAAATTTACAAAGCCCACCAACGGCGAGTTGGTGGAGATCAACCTGACCAGCGACATGATCGCGATGGCCATGCAACTCGCCGGCAAGGGCCAGCCGGAATTCACGGAGGCGCTGAACGGGCTGCACTCCGTCAGCGTCAACGTCGTGGGCTTGGACGATCAAAATCGCGACGAGGTGACGTCGCGGATGAAATCCGTGCGCGCCCAGCTTGACGCCGGCGGCTGGCAGCCGGTCGTGAAGGTGCAGGAAAAGAAAGAGGATGTGGGCATTTACCTGAAGACACGCGGCAGCGAAGCCATCGAAGGCGTGGTCATCACCGTCCTCGAAGGCCGCAAACAGGCCGTCTTCATCAACGTCGCGGGCAACCTCCGCATGGACAAGCTCTCCGCGCTCGGCGACAAGCTGAACATCAAAGAACTGAAGAAAGTCGCGGGCGAGATCATGAAGCAGGCCCACGGCGCCAAGGAACCTGCGCCCGCTCCCGCCGCGGCCACCAAGGAGTAACTCAAGCGCAGCGTTCATCACGCGGCGCTTGCCCGGAACAATGCAGTAGAAACCACGGATTCACACAGATAAGAGGGACGGGCAACTGAATGGAGACAGCCACCAGATTCATCCTTGGGTGACAGCCCTTGGGCTTGCAGAATCCCGCTCTCCCTCCGTGCCCATCGGTGTGCATCCGTGGTTAAATCCCATCCGTCTGGCCGCTTCACCCGGCGATGCCATGCTCGAAAACACTTGGGAAATTAAATTGTAAGTGTGCCATCAGCCGGTGTGGTTATGTTGTCACCATGACGACAGAACAGATTCTTGGTCTTGTCTTCGCGCTCCTGCTGATGGGCGTGGGCGTCGCGGGCAGCATCCTGCCGGGATTGCCCAGCACGCCGCTCGTGTTCATCGGGGCGCTGGCGCACAAGCTCTACTTCGGCCCGGCGGGCCCGGCGTGGTGGGTTATCGGCGTGCTCGGCGTATTCACCATCCTCTCGCTCGTTGTGGATTACGCCGCCAGCATGTATGGCGCGAAACGACTCGGAGCAACGTGGCGCGGCGCGGTCGGTGCCATCGTCGGCGGATTGATCGGGCTCTTTTTCAACCTGCCGGGCATCCTGCTCGGGCCGTTCGTCGGCGCGGCGCTGTTTGAAATGGCGGGCGGACGCGAATGGAAGGAGGCCTCCAAGGCCGGCGTCGGCGCCACGCTCGGGCTGCTCGCCGGCGCGCTCGGCAAGCTGGCCTGCTGCGTGGCCATGATGCTCTTGTTCACCGCGAATGTGATCTACCGGTCGCTGGGATAACTGGCTCCATACCGACAACAAGAGGTGTGAGTCCGTGCCCTACCATGACACATCAAACGCTTCTTGCGTGCGCTTCAATTCGTGCAGTGCGTAACCTGTAGCCTTCAGTCCGGTGATAAACGGGGCAATATGGGATTCGATTGCGTCGTTGGCGACGCAGTTACTTGAGACATTCTTCCCAGTGTTCATTGTGATCTTTCTTCTGGCAAACATAGCCAGAGAAACGAGACCACTCGAATTATGCCGCGTCTGCAATCATCAGACTTTGCACCTTGCGATAGAAAAGCCGGGCTTCAAGCCGCCACGCGGCATAAGTCTGGAGGCGGCATAACCTGGTCGAAAACGTCATTCAGTCCATGGCGGTGGGAAAGAAGAACTTCCTCTTCGTGGGCCATCCAGAAGCCGGCCAACGCAACGCGGTCATCTACTCGGTGCTCGGCAGTTGCCGACGCCACGGAGTCAACCCGGCCGAATATCTGAGCTTTCCCCAAAAAATCCGGACCACTGGTTAAGTAAGACTTTTTGGTGTCTGCTGGCCCGCTCCTTCGCGAAGCGAAGGGGCGGAGAAACCACCAACGACAGACATCAAAATGAAAGCAAACGGAAACTGATCTTACTTCGAACTTGAGGAGAGGGCTTTGAAAGGATTTGCTTTGAAGGTGGAGTTGGAAGGATGCCTTGGCGATGTCCAGCCGGCATGGACGGGGGCTGGTTTATCATTCATAAGTGCGGGTGTGTTCAGACTCATTCTTGCGGATGCGAGCTGGCGTGTTTGAGGTGCCGCTCCGGCAACGGTTCGAGTTCGGGACGCAAAAGCACGGGTGGATCAGGCTGGGCTGCGGATTCGAAAAGATCGAGGACACAATCCCTTTGGGATTGGCGGATGATGGCGCTTTAACCCTGCTTCCATTTTATGCGGCATGGAGTTCGGGATGGTTTGCTGCGGCATGAATGACTTCATTGCAGAATCCGCATCATTGCTTTGCCTTCCGGCCCGTCACTCGCTAAAACTTCGCAGCATTTTTATGAGCCAATCCCGTCATGGTGACAGCCAGGCCGCCGAAGCCGCCCCGGCCATTCGTTCCTTCAAGAAGGTTCTCGCCGCCAACCGTTCCGAGATCGCCATCCGCATCTTTCGCGCGGCGACGGAGCTCGGCTTCCGCACGGTCGCCGTCTACGCGCAGGAGGACCGCTTTGCCATGCACCGCTTCAAGGCGGACGAGGCGTATCTCGTCGGCAAGGGCAAGGGCCCGGTCGCCGCGTATCTCGACATCGAGAGCATCGTGGCCGTCGCGAAGGAGAAGGGCGTGGACGCGATTCATCCTGGCTACGGCTTCCTGAGCGAGAACGCCGAGTTCGCCCGCGCGTGCGCGAAGGCGGGAATCACGTTCGTCGGACCGCGTCCCGAGCTGCTCGAGATGATGGGCGACAAGACCGCCGCCCGCGCGCTGGCGCAGAAGATGGGCGTGCCGACGTTGCCGGGCACGGAGGAGCCGATCACGGATCGCGCCGAG
>JBDHQG010000273.1:0-6189 GCA_039806925.1 Limisphaerales bacterium | reverse complement strand
GATGAGACTCACATTCCACCGTTGCAGGTCGGCGAGAAAACCCGAGAGCAGCAGCCGCTCCGGCGCGACGTAGAGCAACCGGAACTCTCCGCTGTGCAGTCCGCGCAGCCGCGCGCGTGACTCCTCCGCGGCGAGTGAAGAATTGAGGAACGTCGCCGCCACGCCGTCTGCCTGCAGCGCATCGACCTGATCCTTCATCAACGCGATGAGCGGCGAGATCACGACGGTCAATCCACCCCGGGCCAGCGCCGGCAACTGGAAGCACAACGACTTGCCGCCGCCCGTCGGCAGCAGCGCGAACACGTCTTTGCCCATCAGCGCATCGCGGATGATTTCCTCCTGCAACGGGCGAAACGAAGCGAAGCCGAAGTATTGCTTCAGCAGCGGCAGCAACGGTGTGTCGTCCGGATTCATTCGAGGCCGGAATGGTATAGGCGAGCGAGGTCAGCGCGGCAATGCGTTTCCAACCAACCCTGCTAGTGACGTGCGCTGGCTCAGAGTCAGAGTTTTCGCATCTTCCGATCCAGCCCGATGACATTGATCTCGTCCTCGGTGAAGCCGAGGTGGACGTGCAACATCTGGATGTTCGCGGCTTGTAACTCGGCCAGCGTGGCGGCGGACAGGCCCGGCTCCAGACGCGGCTCGAAGATGAATTCCTCGGTGAAGTTGTGGTGGCCGGGCCGGTAGGTCTGCGAGTAGTAGCCGGTCAGCACGATGGGCTGCGCGGTCAGGCCGGTGATGCGCGTCTCGACGAAGCGCACGAGCGGCGCGGTGTAACCGGCGGCGGCGGGAGGTTCGTTCGGCCAGTAGAACTTGATCTGGATGGTCACCACACCGGGCCTGTTGGCTGTGTATTGCTTCAAGATGTCGTTCGGCCCGAGCACGCGGCGTGGTTCGAGGAAGGCGATCTCGTTCGTCGTGGTGATGAACTCGCCGTTGTACGAAATCGTCGGCTGCGGCGTCGCGTAGTCCACGCTCACATAGGTCTCGAAATCGTTTTGCGTGAAGACGGGCGGAGTCGCGCCGGTGACGTTCGTGATCACGCCCGTGTTCAAGGTCCATTTGCGGCGGCTCGGCCCGTTGCCCGTGGTCCAGAAGTTCAACGCGCCCGACGGCGTGTTCGACGCGTTCGGCCACGAGTTGAGCGCGCCGCTCAAGGTCTGCACCGCGCCGTTCTCGACGTGGTTCAACGTGCCCTGCGTGTAAAGGCCGCGCGCCAGATTGGTCGGCGTCAGGCGCACGTTCGCGGCGTGCAGCGCCCAGATGGATTTCAGCCGGTGATTGCCAAACACATCGCCGGCCTCGCGCTGTGCCACGACCCATTCAATCGGTTCGTCGATGAGATACGGTGTGGTGCGGTTTGTCGTGGCGGGATTCGGAATCTCGCGCACCTGCTTCACGACGAGGCCGAGGTTCACGTCCTTCTTGAACTCGAAGTCGAGATAGAACCGGCTCTTCGCGGGATAGAGCAAATGAAAGCCGTCGGTGACTTTCTTGAAGAGGTCGCCGAAGCCGCGGTAGTCCGCCTCCCAGTCCATCACGAACGCGCCGAGCGGCACGCGCGACGAGCGCTGGCGAAGGTCCACGCCGATGATGTTGCCGGAACGAAAGTAATCGACGACTTCGGGAATCGCCGCGCCTTCCGGATTCGTCACGGACTCCGCGCCAAGCTGTGTGACAATTGGCCCCGTGATGAATGGCGTGCCGCCGTAACGGCAGTCGAGCGTCGCCACGCCGTTCGCCAGCTCCTCCTCGTCCGGGAACGAATGATGCACGAGCACGCCCATCGCGACTTTGGTTTCATCGACGCCGTGGCGCAGACGTTCGAGAAAGGCGTTGTCATTATAGAAACTCGCATACACGCGCTGGATGGCGCGGAAGACGCCGCGCTCATTGTTCTCCGTCGGATCGCACGCGCTCGGGCCGGCCGTGTCGCCATCGAGATCGTCGAGCAGACAGCCGCTGTAGCTGTCGTAGAGCCCCGCGCCCGTGAAGTTCTCCGAGTCTTCCACGTTCGTCGAACTGCGGAAGCGGATCTTCCGCTGTGGATTGAAAACCGTGAGCACATTCGTAATCGCCTGCCGCTGTGCCGGTGTGAAGCTCGCGGTGCCGGTGATGAGGCTGCGAATGCCCGCGAGCGTCGCCTTCAGTGCTGTGATGTCGGGCGGGTAGTTCGTGAAAGGCGCGAGGCGCGAGGCGATCTCGGCGCGCAAGGTTGTTGTGCCGCCTGGCAATGGCTGGTCAAGGAACGCATCCCACAAATCGAACGACAGTCCGAGCGCCGGGCTGGGCGAATTCATCGGCATGGTGCGCCGCAGAAGGCCGAAGTTCGCCGCCTTGCCGCCAAAGAACCGGATGTCCGTGGGCGTGAGCGTTTCGGTGGAGGCGCTGATCGCTCCGAAGCTTTGCTTGGGCGCGAAGGCAATCGGCGCGGGCTTCTTCAGCGCGAGCAACTCGGCTTCGAGCGCTGGCGTCAGCGAACCGTCCACATCGATCACCTTTACCAACCCCGCGTCGAATGTCACCGTCGCGCGCAGGATGACCTTGTGTCCGACCAGCGCCTGCACGCGCGCCTGCCCGGCGGCGTCCGGCAGATGCACGAAGGGCACGCCAAACGATTTCGCGAGGATGGCCGTGTGCGAGTTCGGCGTGGACGGCGTCAGTGAAATGATGCCGGCCACCAGCGGCGTCTCGGCCGGCACGCCGTCCGTGAGCAGGATGTCCTGCGGCGTCAGACGTCCATCGGCGAACGCCGCGTCGATCTCCGAGGCCGGGAAGAACTTCAGCCGCCCCAGCGCCCAGCCCGGCGCATAGACGTGATTGCCCGCCACCCAACGATCCACCGACGCCACGGTGATGCCGCGCTCGGCGAACTCCGCCGCGTTGGTGCGCGCGACTTCGCTCTGCTCGAAGGTCGGCATGTACACCGCACCCGCGCCGTTCGTCGCGTACACCGTCGCCTTCACCAGCTTGAACCAGCGCGCGATTTCGTCCGGCGTGTAGGCGTCGAGGCCGATGAACTGCACGCCGTATTCCACGAACGTCGCGCGCGGCGGATACAGCAGCGCACCAAGCACCACGCGCTGGTTCTCGCGATGGAGTGAAATGGCATCAAAGCTCGCGCGGTCCATGCCGGCGAACGGCGCGAGGCGCTGCGTGGCGAAATCGTAGTGGAACGGGAACTCGGTGCTGTCCTGATAGAACACGCGCCACGGCTCATCGAGCAGGATGGCGAACTTCACCCAGTTCACCGCCTCGCCCGGACTGGGCGAACGAAACGGTTCCTCTGGAAACCACGCCTGGTTTTTCCAGTCATCATCCACGCCGCGCGCCCGAGCCAGCGCGCGATAAAAACGATGGTCGAAGCTCTCCGCGCCGGCAGCTGGATAGAAGAACAGTCCGTCGTGCAACGTGGCGATATTCGTCCATGTGTTGAGATTTGCGGAGGCTTCGAGCGTGAGGACGGAATCCGGCTGGACGGGACTGCTTAAACGCACCCGGTCATTGCTGGTGGCGGGGCGATAAATCTCCAATCGCGGCGCAACGGGTTGGGCATTGGCGGGCGCGGTCAGCAGGCCGCTCAGAAGCATCGTGAGACAGGCCGCGTTCCGCAGGCAACGAACGTGATGACAGAACGAGCTCATAAACAACTCCGGGTTCCGAAAGCGATTGTAACCGTGTTTCACCGCAGTTCAACCAGTCAATCTCTTCACAAACTCTCCTTTCGCGGCGGCTCAATTCAACGTGGGGCCTCCCAGAAATTTTCAAAGCATCCAACAACCTTTTGTTGCATATGCAACAAAAGGTTGCATTGCCGTTCCGCAGGCGGTGGTGCAGTCTCATCCCATGCAACCCAAGACCGAAGAATTCCTGAACCTCCTCCTTTGGGCCGGGGACATGCTGACGCGGCCAACGTTTCGCAACTTGACTGACTCCTACGAAAGCTGGGCCTATCGCAACGGACTCATGCGCCAGGTCGCCACGCTGGAACGGCAACAACTTCTAGAACGCGACGCCACCACACCTGACGACCGTCTCTACCGGCTCTCTGCGCAGGGGCGGTTGCACGTCCTGGGCGGGCGCGATCCCGAGACGCAATGGGCGCGGCCTTGGGACGGGCAATGGCGGCTCGTGCTCTTCGACGTGCCCACGGGACAGAACGCCCAGCGCGAACGGCTGCGCCGCTACCTGCGCGACAAAGGCTTCGGCTACCTGCAAAACAGCGTGTGGATCAGCCCCGATCCGCTGGCGCAGGAACGCGAGATTCTCGGCGGCGGGAAGATCAACGTGGAATCGCTCATCCTGCTGGAGGCGCGGCCGTGCGCGGGAGAGTCGGACGCGGAAATCGTCGCGGGCGCGTGGGACTTCGAGCGCATCAACCGCCGCTATGCCCGGCATCTGAAAGTGCTGGCGGAGCGACCGGGCGGCGCGCTGCGGAACGACGCGGCGGCGAAGGCGTTGCTGCGCTGGGCGGCGGCGGAGCGCGAGGCGTGGCTGGACGCGGTGACGAACGACCCGCTGCTGCCGGGCCGGATACTGCCGTCGGATTATCTGGGGCAACCGGCGTGGCGGCGGCGGGTGGAAGTGCTGCGCGACGCCGGCCGGCAACTGCGCACGTTCAACCCCGAAAAAACCGGCGCAGGCCGCGCGTGACGCAGGACAACCTTTTGTTGCATATGCAACATGAAGTTGGTCGTGGCAATCGTGCTGCGGTTGGCTGACTGGGAAGGGCTGAAAGCCCGAAAGAAAATAGCCCAGGGCAAAGCGAGTCTGCGAGCGACGCCCTAGGTCAACCGTCCACAGAATTCCCAAGCCCTGAAAGGGCGGCAGAAATTCCCGCGTCTCTTAATCTTCAAGTTTGTTTCCGAGTGCCACGTATTCGGCAAGTTGCCCCTCAAACTCTGTGAGCCAAGAAATGAACGCCTTCAAATCTTCCTTCGGGAGAAGTTGAGAAATGCGCCAAGGCCGATTCGGATGTGCCAAAGCGTTGCGCAAATCAATGGCAAGGTCAACCCGGAGCTTCTGCTCTTGTTTCAGCTCCGCACCCGTTGCGCGGTAAACTCGCCGTTGCTTCGTGTAGTCCGTGTTGAGCGCGGTCAAACGGCGGTTCGTCCTCGGGCACGACTTGAGAACATTCAAGACGTCAGAGAACGATGCTTGCTCAATAATCTGGCTTGGATTCGTAGTCTGACCGGGCGGCAGCCTTTTCGTGATTCGCTTTTCGAGTCGTTGCTTTGTGTCCTTGGTCAGTTTGGAAACAGCCAACGCAGCGTCCGTTTTCGCGATGTCCAGTATGCCCTGCTCAATTGAAAGCAGCATCGCAAACAGACATGAGCGAAAAGGAATCGAAAGCAGGTCTTGGTAAGAGAATGCTCCGACAATCGCAGTGCCCTTGATTACGAGAAAGCAATACGGGGAGCGCGCGTCGAAAAGCTTCACGGCTTCCAGCAACGGGGTCTCTGCCGTGACGAGTGAACCAACTTTGATTGGCATCATGCATGCCTTCACCGCATCGGTTCGGTCTGGCTCTGCGACGAGGTCTGAAAAATCCAACCAACCGATGGTTTTGCCTTCCTTGCTGACCAAGGAAACGTAGGCCAGCGGGTCGGATGGAACTCGGTCGAGACACGCCTCCTGCCAGATACTCGCGGCATCCGGGATTCTCGTGTCCTCATCAAAAGTAGTGAGGATTTCTCCGCACACGTCTCCGACTGTCACGAGCGCGGCCATTCTGGTCAGGATGTGCTGTGAGCCAAACATGGTCAGGGATTTCGTTTGTCGTCTTCGATGCCGACGACCGAGAGCGTAATCTCCTCAACATCGCCGTCGCGATTCAGTATGAAGGAACTCAAAATCAGATTCCCCAAATCAGGGTCTCGTTTGAGCAAGATGGGACACTCGTTCAAAGCCGAGAGAACCGGACTCGTGTTCTGAACCAGTGAGAAGCCAATCCGAAGCTGGCCCTGCGTGCGATAGAACCGCGCTTCTGCTGATGCTTGAACGATCCGAAACGCAACAGACTCAGCTCCCGCTGACACGAACAGCTTTCCCTCTGCTTCAATTCCAAATGGTCGAGGAACAATCCGTGTGACGACAAACGGCATCCAGCCAGCCTCAACCCATGCCGCAAAGCGCGGCAGGACTGCGACAGCCGTCGTCGTCGTTGGTTCGATGCGCACAGCAGCTTCC
>JBDHQG010000272.1:0-6210 GCA_039806925.1 Limisphaerales bacterium | reverse complement strand
ATGATCCTCGTCCTCGGACTCAGCCATCACACCGCGCCCGTCACCCTGCGGGAGCGCTTCGCGTTCGCCGAGGCGCGCGTGCCGGCCACGCTCGCCCAGCTGCGCGAGTCGGGCCTGGTGGACGAAGCCGTCATCCTCTCCACCTGCAACCGCGTCGAGCTCTACGTCTCCACCAGCCTCGAACCGCGCCAGGCGTTTGACGAGCTGCACCACTTCCTCGTCAACCTGCACGAGTACCGCGATCCGATCACCGACGAGCTCTACAAACTCGCCGAGCCCCACAGCGTCGAGCACCTGTTCAAGGTGGCCTCCGGCCTCGACTCCATGGTCCTGGGCGAAACCGAAATCCTCGGCCAGCTCAAGAAATCCTACGACCTCGCGCTGCAGCACAACCACACCGGCTCGCGGTTGAACAAGGCCTTCCAGCGCGCCTTCAACGTCGCCAAACAAATCCGCACCGAAACCAACATCCAGCGCGGCGCCACCTCCGTCGCCGCCGTGGCGGTGGAGCTCGCCGAGAAGATCTTCAGCTCGCTCGATGATCGCCATGTGATGGTGATCGGCGCCGGCGACACCAGCGAGAAGGCCGCCCGCGCCCTGCTCTCCCGCGGCGCCCGGAGCGTGATCGTGTCGAACCGTTCCTTCGACCGCGCCGAGGCGCTCGCCCGGGAACTGGGCGGGCGCGCCGTCAGCTTCGACGCGTGGGCCGGAGAGTTCCGCAAGATCGACATCGTGATCAGCAGCACCTCCGCGCCCCACCACATCATCGACCGCGCCAAGCTCGCCCCGCTGATGGCCCTTCGCGGCAACGCGCCGCTGCTGCTCATCGACATCGCCGTGCCGCGGGACATCGATCCCGAGGTGAACTACCTCGACAACGTTTACCTTTACAACGTCGACGACCTGCAGGCCATCGCGAGCGATTATCTCAAGCAGCGCAAGGACGAGCTCGCCAAGTGCGAGGCGATCATCCGCGACAAGGCCGAGGGCCTCCTCAGCGCCCGTCGGCCCGACCATCTGGCGTCCAATTCCCGGCCCGCGTTCGGACACGAGTAAACCGCGGCACCTTCATCCACCGTGAGCAAACCCATCCTCATCGCCACCCGTGGCAGCGCGCTCGCCCTCGCGCAAGCCAGCATGATTCTCGCGCAATGTCGCGCCGCGTTTCCAGATCAAGCGTTCGATCTCAAAATCATCAAGACCACCGGCGACAAGCTGCAGGCCGCCTCGCTCGCCAGCGCCGAGTTGCCCAAGGGATTGTTCACGAAAGAAATCGAGGAAGCGCTGCTTGCAAACGAAGCCGACCTCGCCGTTCACAGCCTGAAGGATCTTCCCACCGAGCTGCCGCCCAAGCTCAAGCTGGGCGCCGTCACCCAGCGCGCCGACGTCCGCGACGTGCTCGTCTATCGCGACCTGGAATACATGGTGAACCACGTCGACAGCACGAAGCCCGTTGACCAAACCCGTCGCGGCTACCGTTCGTGGCTCTCGCTCCGCGCCGTGCCTCACGGGGCGGTGGTCGCCACCAGCAGCACCCGGCGCGCGGCCCAGGTGCGGGAGCAGCGCCCCGACGTGAAAATCGTTCCCATCCGCGGCAACGTCGGCACGCGCCTGAAGAAAATCCTGGAGCAATCCGAGCTGGACGTGACCATTCTCGCCGCCGCCGGCCTGCAACGTCTCGGCCATGCGATCACCGCTTCGGGACAGCTCACGGGGCAGGACGTTCCGCCCGGCCTCGGCGCCACCGCGCTCGGCGTCAACGAAATGCTCCCGTGCGTGGGACAGGCCGCCATCGGAATCGAGATTCGCGAGAACGATCCGCGTCTCGAAGCCATTTGCGCCGGGCTGAATCACCCGGAGACGATGGCGTGCGTGACCGCCGAGCGCGCCTTCCTCAGCGCGATGGGCGGCGGCTGTCACCTGGCCGTGGCCGCCTTCGCCCAGCTGAACGGCGCCGCATTGAGCCTGCGCGGCGTCTCGTTTCTCGATCGGCAGCCACGTCGCGGCGAAGCCAATGGCAATGCGGATTCCGCCGCCACCCTGGGAAACCAGCTGGCCGCGCGATTGAAAGGGTAGGATCTCGCCGCGCTGCGTTCACGCGGACTATTGCCCTGCCCTCACCGCCGCCATAACCTCTCTTCCACATGAAATCGACCGGAACTGTCTATCTCGTCGGCGCCGGCCCCGGCGACGCGGGATTGCTCACCATGCGCGGCGCCGAGTTGCTCGCCCGCGCCGATGTCGTCGTCTACGACGCGCTCGTCAACACCGATCTGCTGCGTCTCGCGCCCAAGGGAGCGGAGATCATTTTCGGCGGCAAGCGCGCCAAGGATCACGCCATCCCGCAGGACGAGCTGAACCAGCTGCTGGTCAGGAAAGCGAAGGAAGGCAAATGCGTGGTGCGCCTGAAGGGCGGCGATCCCTACGTCTTCGGCCGCGGCGGCGAGGAGGCGGAGGAACTCGCGGAGGCGGGCGTCCGGTTCGAGGTCGTGCCCGGCATCTCGTCGATTGTCGCCGCCCCGAACTACGCCGGCATTCCCCTGACCCATCGCGATCATTGCTCCAGCTTCACGGTGATTACCGGGCACGAAGACCCGACCAAGCCGGAGACCGCTCTTGATTACGGGCAGCTCGCGCGCACTCCGGGAACGAAAGTCGTGCTGATGGGCGTCGAGCGCATCCGCCAGATCGCGTCGTCGCTGGTCGAGCACGGCATGGACAAATCCACCCCGGTGGGAATGATCCGCTGGGGAACGACCGGCCGGCAGGAATCCATCCAGGGCACGCTGGGCACCATCGCGGACATCGTCGAGCAGAAGAAGTTCGCGGCGCCCGCCGTGACCATCATCGGCGGCGTGGTCGCCCTGCGGGACAAGCTCAACTGGTTCGAGCGGCGCCCGCTCTTCGGCCAGCGCATCGTCGTCACCCGCACGCGGGAACAGGCCAGCCAGCTCTCCCATCAGCTGCGCGAGCTCGGCGCTGACATCCTGGAAATTCCCACGATCAAGATCCAGCCGCCGGATGAGAAGCAGCCGGTGGTCGAGGCGCTGCAAGGCGTCGGCGAATACAACTGGATCGTCTTCACCAGCCCGAATGGCGTGAACGCATTCTTCGATTATTTCTTCAAGGCCTATGACGACATCCGGGCGTTTGGCAACCTCCGCATCGCCGCCGTCGGCCCGGCCACCGCGGCCAGGTTGAAGGAACTGCACCTGCGCGTGGACGTGATGCCGGACGAATACGTCGCAAAGAAGATCGGCGCCGCGATCCACAAGTTCGAGGATGTTGAGAATCTCCGCATCCTGATCGCGCGCGCGCAGGTGGCAAACCCCGACCTGCCCAAGGAACTGGAGGATCTCGGCGCCATCGTGGACGACGTCGCCGTCTACAAGACCGTCCCGGAAACCGACGACATCAATGGCGCGGCGGCGAAGCTGGTCGAATCCGGCGCGGACTGGATCACGTTCACCAGCAGTTCCACCGTGGAGAACTTCCATGCGCGCTTCGATCTCCCGAAGCTGCTCAGGCAGTTCCCCTCCATGCGCCTGGCCTCGATCGGTCCCGAAACGTCGAAGGCGATCATCGCGCTGGGATTGAAGCCGGCCCTGGAAGCGAAACCGCACACGATCGACGGGCTCGCCAGCGCCATCCGCCGCGCCGTCGAGGGCGCAAAATAGAAAAGACGCGGAGCGAACTCCGCGTCGTTGCAGGGAACCGGTGTTGGGGGAGGCGGACCGTCAGATGCCGTGAATGAGCTTCACGAGGCGCTGGTTGACATAAACGACATACTTCTGACCAAACAGCAGTTTGCGCTGCTTCTTGATCGAGACGGTGTGGCGTTCGTTCTGTCCCACCTCGAACTCGTGCTGCTCTTCCACAGGCTCCGAGAACAGGCGGACCGATTTCTTCACCAGCTTGTCATTCACCTTGATCACAGTGCTGCCCAGCAATTGGTTGAACTGGAATTCAAGGAGGTTCTTTTCGGTCTCACCAACGAGTAATGCGAATGTCATACAAATTGCACAATTCGCATCTGGTGTGCCACGAGGGGGGCTTTTCGCGAAAAGCCGGCGGGCCGGTGCGAGTCCCACGGGGCAAAACCCCGAACCGGCTGAAATTCTCAAGCTTGCGATCCGTCAGTCCCATGCCCCGGCGGATCGGAAACAATCACAAGTAACCTGCTCGACTCGCCAGAAGTGTCCAGATTCATGGACACCGGGACAGCGGGCGATGTCCCAGAGCGCTACGCGAGGATGCCCTTGACGATCTCGCCGTGAATGTCCGTCAACCGGTAGTCGCGGCCCTGGAACCGGTACGTGAGCTTCTCATGGTTCAAGCCGAGGCAGTGCAACACCGTGGCGTTGATGTCGTGAATGTGCGCCGGATTTTCCACCACGTTGTAGCAGAAGTCGTCGGTCTGCCCGTAGCTGATGCCCGGCTTGATGCCGCCGCCCGCCATCCAGATCGAATAGTTGCGCCCGTGATGATCGCGGCCGTAGTTCTCCTTCTCGATCTTGCCCTGGCTGTAAACGGTGCGCCCGAACTCGCCGCCCCAGACGACAAGCGTGTCTTCAAGCAGCCCGCGCGACTTCAGATCCTTCACCAGCGCCGCGCTCGGCTGGTCGGTGTCCTTGCATTGCTCGCGAATGCGTTTGGGCAAATTTCCATGCTGATCCCAGCCGCGATGATACAGCTGGATGAAACGCACGCCGCGCTCCGCCATGCGCCGCGCGAGCAGGCAGTTGTAGGCGAAGCTGCCGGGCTTCTTCACATCCGGCCCGTACATGTCGAGCGTCGCCTGCGATTCGCCCGCCACATCGACCAGCTCCGGCACGGACGTCTGCATGCGATACGCCATCTCATACTGCTGGACGCGCGTGGCGATCTCCGGATCCTGATAGGCCGCGTGCTGTTTGTTGTTCAGCTTCGCGATGCCGTCCAGCATGCGACGGCGCGTCTGGTGATCGATGCCCGGCGGATTGGAAAGGAACAGCACCGGATCATCGCCGCCGCGGAACTGCACGCCCTGGTATTCGCTCGGCAGGAAGCCGGAGCCCCACAGGCGCGTGTAGAGCGGCTGATCGCTCTCCTTGCCGCTGGAAATCATCACGATGAACGACGGCAGGTTCTTGTTCTCGTTGCCCAGGCCGTAGCTGAGCCAGCTGCCCATGCACGGGCGCCCCGGCTGCTGAAACCCGGTCTGGATGAACGTGATCGCCGGGTCGTGGTTGATCGCCTCGGTGTTCACCGTCTTCACGATCGCAATGTCATCCACGATGCCGGCGATGTGCGGCAGCAACTCGCTGATCCACGCGCCCGACTTGCCGTGCCGGGCAAACTTGAAGATCGACTTCACCACCGGGAACGAACTTTGCCCGGAGGTCATGCCCGTGATGCGCTGGCCCATGCGCACGGATGCGGGAAGCTCCGTCTGGTGCAGGTTCTCGAGCGTCGGCTTGTAATCGAGCAAATCCATCTGCGACGGCCCGCCCGCCATGAACAGATAGATCACCCGCTTGGCTTTCGGTTTGAAATGCGGCTGGCCGAGAACCGGCGCGCCGCCGGCGTCCGCTCCCAGCGCGGAGAACATCCCGGGGTTCAGGATGGAGCCCAGCGCCGCCGCGCCGATGCCCGCCGCCGTTCGCCCGAAGAAATGCCGGCGGTTGATCAACAGTTGCTGTTCACGAATCGGATCCATAATCGTTCCTCAGTTCTTGGTCACCGTCTCATCCAGGTTCAACACCATGCTGGCGACCGTCGACCACGCCGCAAGCTCGACGCGGTCGAGCGATTCCTTTGCCTTGAAGCTTCCGACTTCGAGCAATTTCGCCGCCGCGCCCGTGTCTTTCTGATACTCGGCCATCTGCTGTTTGAGCAAGAGGTACTCGTCGTGGCACTGGAAGTCAAGGGCCGTGGCGATGCGTTCCAGGACATACACGCTCTCGAAGTCGCCGCTGGCCAGATGTCGCGCCAAGATCTCCAGGTCCCCGGCCAGGGACGATGGCGGCTCCGGTCGGACCGGGACCCGGGCCGGCACCGCCGCCGGTCTCGACGCGGGCGGCGAGCGCGCCAGCGCCGCGTGCAGCCCCTGGGGGGTCAGGGGTTTGGCCAGGGCGTCGTTCATGCCGGCGCCGAGGCAGGCCGACTGGCTGACGGCCAGCGCCTCGGCGCTCAGGGCGATGATGGGCACGCCGGTGCCGGCACCGGCGG
>JBDHQG010000271.1:0-6225 GCA_039806925.1 Limisphaerales bacterium | reverse complement strand
AAAGCACGCGGAGCTGAGGGCGAGAGCGGAAAAAATCCTCGCCCTCGCTCAGGCGCCGGGCGCGAACTTCACCGAGCTGGCGCGGTTGCATTCCGAGGATCGCGCCACGCGCTACTCCGGCGGCGACGGCGGCTGGCTGGAGCGCGGGCGAACGCCGCCGTCATGGCCGAAGGAGCTGGCGGACGTTGCGTTCAGTTTGGAAACGACTGGCGTCATCGCGCCGCTCGTCGAAGCGGGCGGAAGCTTCTATGTCCTGAAGTTGATCGAACGTCAGGCCGCGGGCGTCCGACCGCTCGCCGAAGTGCGTGACCGGATTGTTCACCAACTGAAGGAGCAGCAGCGCGTCGCGAACGAGGAACGCTTCTACGCGGAACAGAAGGCGGGGTTGAACGTGGAGATCAATCAGGCCGCTCTCCAGGCCGTTCCGCTTCCCGTGTCCTCCATCGCCAAGGCTCCCGGTGCTCCACCTTCCCTGCCTGCAAACTGATTTCGAAGTTACACAACATGAAAACAAACCAACGATTACTGAGCTTCGCGAAGCAAGGTGACACAGGCGCGGGCCAATCGGAGCGCGGCATTCATGCCGCTTCAACGTGGAACCGCTCGGCGGGCACGAAGGGTCAAACCCGCCAACCATTCGGCCGTCGGAGCGGGCTGAAGCGAATGTTTTTCGGGAATTCGTCGCGCCTGTCCCGGAGGGACACCTTGAAAGTAGCCCAGCGTTTCAACGCTGGGATGAGCGTGCAAAGGAATCCAGTCCCGAAGGGACGGCTGAAAAACCCAGCGCGGCGAGTCGTTTCATTCGTCCCTCCGGGACTCGGCGCGCTTTTGCATTCTGCGATCCCAGCGTTGAAACGCTGGGCTATTATCACTTGTCCCTCAGGGACAAATTCGCCGCGGAATTCCCGAAAGGCATTAGGGCTAAATCCCGCGCTCCGTCACGGAATCGCGATTGCCGCAGTCGGCCTGCTGCTGGTGACGCTGCCCGCGCGCGCGGCGTTCACCATGAACCAGACGTTCAATCTCCGCGCCGGATGGAACGCCATCTGGCTTGAAGTCGAACCCGTGAACCAGGACATCAACGTCGTCTTCCAGGGCATCCCGGTCGAGAGTGTGTGGACCTTTGCCTCCGTGGTTTCGTCCGTGGATTTCATTCAGGATCCTTCCGAACCGGTGTGGAACCGCGACCGCTGGCTGGTCCATGTGCCGACCAACCAGGTCGCTTCGCTGAACAACAACTTGTTCAAAGTACCCGGCAACCGCGCCTACCTCGTCAAGGTCAGCGCGCCGGCCACGCTCAATGTTTCCGGCGAGCCCAAGCTGCGCTTCCCTGCGTGGGCGACGGATGCCTACAATTTCCGCGGCTTCCCCGTCGATCCCAGCGCGCTGCCGACCTTCGCCAACTTCTTCCGCTTTTCGCCCGCGCACTACAACATCGCGCAACAGCGCCTCCAGAAAATCTATCAGCTGAACGACGCCGGGCAGTGGACGCTGGTGAGCGCGTCCGACCGGATGAAGCACGGCGAGGCTTACTGGGTTTACACTTCCGGCGCGTCGGAGTTTGTCGCGCCGCTCGGGATTTCCGTGGAAGCCGGGTCCGGCCTCGAATTCAGCTCGGCGGTGACCGAATCCTCGCTGCTCCTGCAAAACGTCGGCACCACCATCCGCACCGTGACCGTGACCGACATCGGTCCCGGCAACTTGCTCTCCTATCAATTGAACACCACGCCCCCGAGCTGGAGCACGCTGCCGCGACCCCTCACGCAAACGCTCGGAGCGAACGGTTCCTACAGCCTGCTTCTCGGCGCGAACTTCGCGAGCAGCACCACGACGCTCTACGAAACAATCGTTCGCGTCAGCGACGGCCAGGGCACGGTGATCAACATTCCGGTGGACATCGGTCGCACGCCGGTGGGAACGAGCGGCTCGCCCGCGCAGCGTGAAGCGGCCGGGCTCGCCGGCTTGTGGATCGGCACGGCAACGATCAATGCCGTCAGCGAGGTTCACTCCGGCTCACTCGTCACGAACATCGCGACGAACCTCGTCACCGGTGCCATCACGCGCGAAGTCACGCGGCTCGGCGCGGGAAACTTCCCCACGCCGACGCGCTCGGAGTTCAGCCTGCGCCTGCTCCTGCACGTCGATACCAACGGCACCGTGCGGCTGCTCAAGGACGTGGTGCAGATGTGGCAGGAGGCGACCTACGACTTCGATGAACTCGGCCGGCGCGTGCAGCAGACGCCGGGACGCTATGTCCTGCTGACGGACGAGCGGCTCATTCCGCAATACAAGGGCGCGGCGTTGCGCGATGGCGAGATGGTGGGACGCCGCCTGAGCACGGCGGATTTCCCCTTCCCCAGCACTCCGGCGAACAACTTCCTGCCGCTGACCGGCACGTTCGCCATCGATAACACCGTGAGCGGTTCCTACACGCTCGGAGCCAATGACCCCTTGAATCCGTTCAAGCACAAGTTTCATCCGGATCACGACAACCTAGATGCGACATTCACGAGCTTCCGGAGCGAAGCCTACGAATACTCGCGTTCGTTCCAGCTGCTGATTGCGCCGGCCAACACGATCGGGCTGGCCGCGTCGGACTATGGCTACACCAGCCTGAGCGGGGTCTATAGCGAAACCGTGCGCGGCCTGCACCGCACGGCCATTGCGGCCCGAGGGACATTTCAACTGCGCCGCGTGATCAGCACGCCGGTGCTCAACCAGTAATCAGATTCAGCGAGGACGAGTATGAAGCATTTTCAAACTGACGAAGCGGGAGCTGAACGAACCGTCTCACCCCTCACCCCGGCCCTGCCCATGAACCTGCACTTCCACGGCGTCCAACCTTTTGTTGCATATGCAACAAAAGTTCGTCGTGTCTGGTTCAAGGGTTCATTGCGCGAAGTTTGTATTCTCTCCCTGAACCGCCCGGAGTGCGCCCGTCCTCGGGCGCAGAAATGTTCGCCCACGAGGCTGCACCAAAACATATCCAAAACCTCACGACTTCGCACGCTTCTGCGCCCGGGGACGGGCGCACTCCGGTTCACGGGTTCAAAGCGCGAAAATATCCTTCGGCGAGTTCTCTCCCCATTGAGGGGTGAGGTCGGTCGGTCCTCCGCAACATCGAACGCTCGCTTCCAATGCCGGACCTCCGTCCGCTCCGCCATCCTCGCCTTCTTCTTGCTGCTGGGATTCGCGTCCACCGGCCTGGCTCAACTGACCTTCCCGACGTTCTCCGGGCGCGTCGTGGCCGGCCCGGACAGCATCGGCCTGGCCGGCGTGGGGGTGTCATGGGTTCTCAGTCCGAACAACGGCGGGGCCAGCGGCGGCGGCGGATTCACCACGACCGACGCGAACGGCAATTACTCCGGGACGTTCAACGCAGCGTCGGCCGGAACGGGATTCGAGTGGCGATTCACCTTCACCAAGGCCAATCACACCATCGACGGTTTCGATCGTCGTGTGGTCGGTACAAACGGCAATTTCGTGATGCCGAATCCTACGGTGCGTTTTGGTCCCCTGACCGGGCAGGTGCTCTCCGGAACGTTCGGCGTGCCCGGGGTGTTGGTGTATCCCGGAGAGACCAACAAATTCGCCTCTCCCTCCGCTCCCGTCGCCATCCCGAACAACTCCACCACGGGGCTGGAATTATCGAGAGTCATGGAACAAGCGGGGTTCATCACCGACCTGGTGGTTACTCCCAAGATTTTTATCGCGCGCGCCGGCGATCTTGAGATCAGTTTGATTCACCCGGATGGAACGACCATTCGACTGCGTGAGTCCACCACGGGCGGCCTCGGCTCCGGCTCCTACGGCAGCCCGCCTTACAGCATTGCCTTGGGGAACACCGTGGACCCGCTCAGTTCCCTCGCGGGCAAATCTCCAACTGGCACATGGAAATTGCGAGTTCGCGATCTGATAGCAGGCAATCCGGGAACTTTCGATTCATGGACGCTCGACATCACGACCGGGCCGGTGGTGACCGACGGCGGCGGCAACTTCAATGCGGGCATCATGAAGAACTACCGTTCCACGCCGACGCATCCGCGCGTCACCAGCTTCACTCCGGCTTCCGCGGATATTCCCGGCGGTGTTCCGACCACCATCCGGGCTGATCGAGGCATCATCCTCGGCAGCGTCACGACGTCGAATGCCGGTCCAGTGGCTTATGATCCGGTCCTGAAGTCGGCCGTGCTCAGCGCCATCAAAATCAACGTCCAACAGCCGCCAGGAGATACAGGCGACCTCTCTTGGGCGACGCCGAACCCAGACATCGGTCAGGCACAAGGAACCTACAATCTCACGCAACGGACCACCGATGGCGTCAACTACCTGCAACGACTGATTCGTGGTGACAATGACGCGAAAATTATTCCCAACGGACGCGGCATGACCTTCTCGCCCGCGTCGATCACCAGCTACGCGGGCGCCCCCGGCATCAACTTCACGCTCATCGCGTCCCCGCCGGTTCTCCAGGTGCCGGCAGGCGTCACCATGAATGAAGACGATACTTTTTATGGAACGCTCAACGCCTACGATTTGGAACAGGGATCGGCCTTGACCATCACCCCCCAATCCAGCAATCCACAATTGATTCCCGACGCGAATGTCATCATCGCCGGGCCTCTCAACAATTTCACGGCGCAGCGTCCCCTGGTGCTCACGCCCATCCCAAACCAATACGGCTCGGCCACCATTACCATTGTGGCGAGCGACGGCGTGCTTCGCACCACGAATTCCTTTCTGCTCACAGTGAATCCGGTGTCCGACGCTCCAACGGCCGGCACTACCGGCGCATTGAACCTGAACGGAGTGGACGGCTACGTCGCCGTCTCACCGGGCCCGGTGATTCCGACGTCCGGCGATTTCACGGTGGAAGCCTGGGCCTTCGCGCCCGCGGGCACGACGGGAACGCGGGAGATTCTCTCCCAGGGCAACAGCGGCAACGCGTTCTACATCGGCATGCACAATGGCCTCCTGCGCGCCGGCGACACCTGGCAGAACCCGGCAAACATTCCCTTCCCAGTCGGTGTCTGGACCCATTTCGCCGTCGTAAAATCCGGCGGTGCCGCGCGCCTATACACCAACGGTGTCCTCGCGGCCTCCATCCCCTCCGGAGTCGTCAACCCCGCCGCCACTGAGTTTCGCATCGGTCGCCAGTACGGAGCCGTCGCTGAATACTGGGCTGGCCGGATCGACGACGTGCGCGTCTGGAACATTGAACGGGCTGAGGGCGACATCCGCCGCACGATGACGGTGCCGCTCGTCGGCAATGAACCGGGCTTGCGGGCCTACTACCGCTTCGATGAAGGCTCGGGAATCATCGCCTACGATTCCGCGCCGAACACCAGCACTCAGGATGGTCCACAGGACGGCTACCTGAAAAACGGCGCGACCTGGACCGACAACACCGGCATCAATGGCGGTCTCGGCATCCATCGCTACACCGTGGACGAGGACACCGCGACGCCCATCTATCTCACGGGCCTCGACGTGGACGGCCGGCCGGTGAACACGAATCTTGCCTACGCCATCGTCACTCCGCCGGCCCACGGAACGTTGAGCCGCAGCAGCGGCACGATTCATCTCACCGCACAGAATCCGATCTCCTATCTCCCGGCCACGAACTACATCGGCGCGGACAGCTTCGTTTACCGGGTGACCGACGCCAACAACAACTCCGCCACGGCCACCGTCTCCATCAACGTCGCCAACGTAAACGACATTCCAACCATCAGCGCGATTCCCGATCAACTGGTCATCGAAGACACCACCAACGTGATCGCGTTCGTCGTCAACGATTCGGACGCCAATCAAGTGAAGGACGACCTCTCCGTCACCGTGGTCTTCGAATCCGGCGGCACCGTGCCGATTCAGACCAACTGGGTCACCACGGCCAACGGCACCAACCGCACGCTCTACATCGTTCCTGCGAAAGGAGAGATCGGCAATGTCGTCGTCACCGTCACCGTGCGCGACACGCCGGGCGATTCCGCGAGCCGGACCTTCGAGCTGTCCGTCATTCCCAAGCCCGCCTACGCCGTGCGCGACATCGGCACGTTGCCCGGTTGGTCCACCAGCTACGGCATGGCGATCAACGATCAAGGCCAGGTCGCTGGCTACGCCAGCCGCAACTCCACCGCGGACGGACGCGCGTTCCGTTTCAACGGCATTCTCGACGGCAGCACGCTCACCGATCTCGGCGCGGCCAACGGCTCCACGAGCTAC
>JBDHQG010000270.1:0-6246 GCA_039806925.1 Limisphaerales bacterium | reverse complement strand
CCGGCGAGCGTGGCCAATGTCGCGAACTACTCGGTCGTTGGCACAGCGGGAAGCCTCACCATTTCCAATGCGGTGCTCGACGCCTCGCTGACCAACCTCATCCTGACGGTCACCACGATGGCGCCCGGCAGCAACTACGTCCTCACCGTCAGCGGCGTCACCGATCCATCCGCCGCCGCCAACGTCATCCTGCCGAACAGCCAGGCGAACTTCACCTCGGCCATCACCACCTTTGCCAACGTCGGCAACCCGGCCACTCCCGGCTCCGCCACCGCCGTCTCCGGTGGATTCAACATCACCGGCGCGGGCAGCGACATCGGCGGCACCAACGACCAGTTCAGCTTCAACTACCAGTCCTACGCCGGCGACTTCGACATCAAGGTCCGGGTGGACTCCATCACCGAGGCCGACGCCTGGGCCAAGGCCGGCCTCATGGCCCGCGAGAACTTGACCGGCGGCAGCCGTTACGCCGCCGCCTTTGCCTCGCCGAACATTGCCGGCACCTTTTTCCAATACCGCCTGCTGACCGCGGGGCAGACGACGAACGCCGGCTCGTTCCCTTCCACCTATCCGAATGCCTGGCTGCGCCTGCGCCGCCAGGGCAACACCTTCACCGGATTCGCGGGGGTGGACGGCAACTCCTGGATGCAGCTTGGCTCGGTGACCGTGACCACGCCCGCCCTGCCGTCGGCGATGCTCGTGGGCCTGGCGGTGACCAGCAAGTCCGCCAGCCAGCCGGCCACGGCCGGGTTCAGAACGCTCGCGGACGTGACCGGCGTTCCGACAGTTGGAAGTGTTCCGCTGAAACGTGAGCCGCTCGGACCGTCGACCCGTCGGACGGGCCTCACGATTTCAGAAATCATGTACCATCCCCGCACGGTCAATGGGCTCACCAATCGCAGCCTGGAGTTCATTGAAATCTTCAACTCGATGGCGATCAAGGAAGACCTTTCCGGCCATCGGATCTCCGGCGCGGTCGGGTATGCGTTCCCGAACGGCACGGTGATCAAGCCCGGCCAGTTCCTCGTCATTGCCCGCGACCCCTCGTTTGTCCAGAGCCACTATGGCATCTCGGGCGTGCTTGGACCGTGGGAAGGTGCCATTACCAACGGGCTGCCGGGCAATGAAGGGCTGATCCGCCTCCGCAACCCGGCGGATGCCGTGATGCTGGAAGTCCGCTACCGCGATTCTGGCGGCTGGCCGGTGGCGGCCGATGGCGCGGGGCATTCGCTCGTGCTTTCCCGGCCGTCCTTCGGTGAAGGCAATGTCCAGGCGTGGGCGGCCAGTGATTTGATCGATGGTTCTCCCGGCAAGCCCGAACCGTTTGGCGCCGACGCGTTGTCCCCGGTGATGATCAACGAGTTCCTCGCCCACACGGATTTGCCGCAGGAGGATTTCGTCGAGCTGTACAACCACAGCAATCAGCCGGTCGACCTGTCAGGGGCTTACCTTTCGGATGATCCGAAAACCAACAAGTTCCGCATCCCGAACGGCACCACGATCGGCGCGCGGGGATTCGTGTCATTCAATCAAACCCAGCTGGGCTTCGCGTTGAGCGCGTCCGGGGAGCGGCTCTTCCTCGTGAATCCGTCGCAGACCCGGGTCATTGACGCGGTTGATTTCGGACCGCAGGCCAACGGCGTGGCTTCAGGCCGTTACCCGGATGGTTCGCCGACGATTTCCATCCTCTCGGCGCTGACCCCCGGCGCGGCAAACGCCCGGATGAAGATCGCGGACGTGGTGATCAACGAAATCATGTACAGCCCCATCTCGGGTGACGCGGACGACGAGTTCATCGAGCTCCACAACCGCAGCGGGAGCGCGGTGAACCTGGGCGGATGGCGCCTGCAGGATGGCGTCACCTTCACCTTCCCGGCGGGAACGGTGATCCCGGCGGGAGGCTTCCTCGTCGTGGGCAACAACGCGACGAACCTGCTCGGGAATTATCCCCAGCTCAACGCCGCCAACACCGTCGGCAATTACAGCGGCACGCTGGGCAACGGCGGCGAGCGCATCGCCCTGGCGTTTCCCGACTACAGCTTCACCACCAACACGAACACGCTGGTCATCACCACGAACATCTCCCATGTGGTCGTGAACGAAGTCACCTACGGCGACGGCGGTCGCTGGGGCCACTGGTCCGACGGCGGCGGCAGCAGCCTTCAGCTGATCGATCCGGACAGCGACAACCGCCAGCCGTCGAACTGGGCGGATAGTGACGAGTCGGCGAAGAGCCCGTGGACCAACATCGAAATCACGGGCAACTCCGGCGCGGTGCTTGGGACGGCGAACCTGCTCCTCGTCTACATGCTGGGAGTCGGTGAATGCCTGGTGGACGACGTGGAGGTCCGGGTGAACAACGGGAACAACCTGGTCCCCAATCCCGGCTTCGAATCCGACTTCACCAGCTGGGTGATGCTGGCGGGTTCCCACGACCAGTCTTCCATCGAGAATTCCGCCTACTCGGGCGACAAGAGCCTCCACATTCGCGCCGGCTCCCGCGGCGATGATTCGTGCAACAGCGTCCGCACCGGCGCGCTGACGGGCCTGGGAACCGCCAACATCACGCTCCGCGCCAAGGCACGATGGCTGCGCGGTTTCCCGGAACTGCTCCTGCGCCTGCGCGGCGGTGGCCTGGAAGTCGCCGGGCGTCTGGCGTTGCCGAAGAATCTTGGCTCGCCCGGCCTGGCGAATCCCAAGGCGATCCAGAACGCGGGGCCCGCGGTGTTCGATGTCACGCATACGCCCGCCCTGCCGGCGGCGTCGGAACCCGTCGTGGTGACGGCGCGGGCGATTGATCCCGATGGCATCGCCTCCCTCACGCTGCGCTATCGCGTGGATACGACCAGCCGACCCATCACGACCGCGATGTACACCTCTCTCGACATGAAGGATGATGGAACCGGCGGAGACGCCGTGGCGGGGGACGGCATTTACAGTGCGACGCTCGGCGGCCAGGGACGTGGCGTGACGGTCGCCTTCTACATCGAGGCGAAGGACGCGGTGGCTGGAGCCGGCCAGGGAGTCAACATCTTCCCGGAGATGTTGTTCCCGCAGGGCGGGCTTGAACGTGTGTTCCCCTACGACAGCTATTCCCGCGATTGCCTGGTGCGCTGGGGCGATCCGCAGCCGTTCGGCGCGTTTGGCACCTACCATCTCTGGGTGACCCTGCCGACCGCGGGTCGGTGGAACGATCGCCACGAGATCTGCAACACGCCGTTGGACGGCACGTTTGTCTATAACAACTACCGGGTCGTCTACAACTGCCGGCCGCAATTCGCGGGCAGCCCGTGGCACGCAAGCTCGATGTCGGGTGGCCCGACCAACAACGCGAACCGCGTGGACTACGTCTGCAACTTCCGCGAGGACGAGCTGTTCCTGGGCACGACGGACACCGTGTTGAACACGACCGGCAACCCTTCGACCACCAACGACGGCAGCGACACGAGCGCGCAGGCGGAGCAGGCTTCCTACATTTTTTTCAAACAGATGGGGCTCCAGTACAACTACCGCCGTTACATCCACATGTTTTTGAACGGCAATCAGCGCAGCGTGGCGGGCAACGTTCCCGGCGGCCTCGCGGCGAGCTTCATCATGGAGGACTCGCAGCAGCCAAACTCGGACGTCATCGACGAATGGTCTCCTGACGACACCGACGGCGAGCTCTACAAGATCGAGGACTGGTTCGCGTTCAGCGACACCGGTTTTAACGCCGGCAACGAGGACGCGGATCTGGGACGCCGCACCCAGGTGATCAACGGGCGGACGGTGATGACGGCGGCTCCGTATCGCTTCATGTGGCGCAAACGCGCGGTTGGCGCCGGCGAATCGGCGAGCGACTATCGAAGCCTCTTCAGGCTGATCGATGCCGTGAGTCCGACTCCCGCCTATACTGAAACCGCGAACCTTCCGATTCCGGACCCGGGGGCCCTGGACGTCATCGCGGACATCGAGCAATGGATGCGCGTCTTCGCCTGCCAGCACGCCGTGGGCAACTGGGATTCGTATGGTTACCAGCGCGGCAAGAATGCCTACACCTACAAGCCCGCCAACGGCCGCTTCATGCAGTGGACGTGGGACATCGACTTCACGATGAACATCGGCGGCAACGGCCCGACCCAGTCCCTGTTCGATCTCGGAGGCGATGGAGATCGGCGCATCGACGGCATATGGAACACGCCGGTCTACCGCCGCATGTATCTCCGGGCCTTCAAGGATCTGGTCGACGGGCCGTGGAACCGCGGCTTCATGGACCCGATCCTCGACGAAAAGCAGGCGGCCTTCATCCAGAATGGAATCAGCATCGTTCCCACCACGGTGAACACCATCAAATCGTTCATCACGGACCGGCGGAACTACATCCTGGGCCAGATCACGAACTTCGTGAACGCGCCCTTCCGGATCACCGGAAACACGGAAATCACGACCTCGAACAACCTGCTCGTCGTGAGCGGAACCGCCGGTGTCGGGATCAAGGACTTCCTGCTCAACGGCGCCGAGTATCCGATCCTCTGGGTCACCCCGACCAACTGGACGCTGCGCCTCACCCTCGAGGCGGGCACCAATGCCATCACGTTGACGGCGCGTGACCGCTCCGGGAATGAAACCACCAACGTCCCGCTGAACATCATCGCGGTGTTCGACGGCGTGGTGCCCAACCCGAAAGGAGCCGTGATCTTCTCGGAAATCATGTACAACCCCCAGCAGCCGGACTCCTCCTACGTCGAGATCTACAATTCCGCGCCGGTGTCGTATGACCTGACGGGCTGGCGTGTCAACGGGCTCGATTACACGTTCCCGGTCGGCTCCATCATCACCAACGGCCAGTATCTGGTGCTGGCAAAGAACCGCAGCGGCTTCGGCAGCGTTTACACCAACGTGATTCCGGCCGGTCAGTTTGAAGGCTCGCTCGATCTGGACGGCGAAACGTTGACCCTGCTCCAGCCCGGTGGGAACGGCGCGCCGGATGTCGTGATTGATCAGGTGCGTTACGAGCCCCGTGCGCCGTGGCCGACCCTGGCGAACGGCGGAGGGCCCTCCCTGCAACTTCTCGATGCGGATCAGGACAACAGCCGCCCGAGCAACTGGGGCGACCGGCAGGGCTGGCGGCGGGTCGTCTACACCGGCATCATTCAGGGCGCAACCACCAGCCCGGGGACCAACTTCCTGCTCTTCATGGGCTCGGCCGGCGACGTTTACGTGGATGACATCGAGATCGTGACCGGCACCCAGGCGGGCGTCGGGGATAATCTCGTGGTCAACGGCGGTTTCGAAAATCCAATCGGTGCCACCTGGCAGATTTTCGGCAACCACAGCAACTCGGTGGTGAGCACTGCAATCAGCCACTCTGGAAACGGAAGCCTCCACATCATTGCGTCGGGCGTCGGCGGGCCGAGTTCGGCCATCCGGCAGTTCATTCCGTCGCTTGCCTCCAACACGACGTGTACGCTCAGCTACTGGTATCTGCCGAGCCCCAACGGCACAAACCTCACCCTGCGCACCACACCGGGAAGCTTGTTTGTTTCCTCGGGCTCCATTCGCCCGACCGTGGCGACTCCCGGCCAGCCAAACTCGGTCGTCGAGACGCTGCCGGCCTATGACCCGCTCTGGCTGAACGAGCTCCAGGCGGAAAACACCTCCGGCCCGACGGACAATGCCGGCCAGCGCGATCCTTGGATCGAACTCTTCAACGCCGGCCCCGGAACGATCAACCTTTCCGGCTACTACCTCGCCAACAATTATGACAGCAACCTCACGCAGTGGGCGTTCCCGGCGGGCAGCTCCATCGCCGCGGGCGAGTACAAGATCATCTGGGCCGACGGCCAGCCCGCGCAAACCGCCGGCGCCGCGCTGCACACCAGCTTCCGGTTGAATGCCGCGACCGGATCCGTGGCGCTCGTCCGGCTGGTGGAGGGCAGCCCGCAGGTCACGGATTACCTCACCTACAACGGCCTGCCGGCGGGCTACAGCTACGGTGATTTCCCGGACGGCCAGCCGTTCAACCGCGTGAACATGACCGATGTGACGCCCGGCACCACGAACGTGGCCCGCCCCGTCACCCTCTTCATCAACGAATGGCTCGCGGGCAACACCAACACCATCGCCGACCCGGCCGACGGCCAGTTCGAGGACTGGTTTGAACTCTACAATCCAGGCACGAACGCGGTGGACCTCGGCGGCTTCTGGCTGACCGACAGCCCCGGCAACGCGGGGGATTACTTCCAGATTCCGGCCGGCGGCCATTAC
>JBDHQG010000269.1:0-6304 GCA_039806925.1 Limisphaerales bacterium | reverse complement strand
CAAACACCTTCACCATCACCGCGCCGGGCGTGGGAGTGGGAACTTACAGCCAGTCCGGCAACACGATCACCGTGACGAACGCCGGACACGCCCTCTCGGTCGGATACCAGCTCTATCTGAGTTTCACTGACGGCGGCGCGAAGAGCGGCATCTTCACCGTCACCAGCGTGGCTGGCAGCTCCGTGTTCACGGTCACGACGACGAGCTCTGCAACGCGTTCGGGCGGCTGCGCCTTCTCGAAATGGACTGGAGGCGGCTTCACGCAGACCGGCAGCAACATCACCTTCACCACGACAGGACCGCATGGCCTGACAGTCGGGAAATACGCTTTCATCGAATTCCCGAACGGCGGATCGGTGACCAACGGCTCCTATCGCGTCACCAGCGTGCAGAACGCCACGCGTTTCACCGTCGCCGTCTTTGCGTCCGCCAGCCGCACGGAAAGCAGCCCGACGGTGCTTCCGTTGGTGCCCGCGCCCGTCAACCGCTCCGGCAGCTTGACCATTCACTACAGCACCTGGTCGATGGGCTACACCGATGGCGGCAACAGCTCCAGCCTTTCGCAGACGCCGCTGAACTCGCCCACCGTCTTCAACTACTTTTTCCCCGACTACAAGTTCCAGGGCATCCTCGCGTCCGCCGGCCTGACCACGCCCGAGTTCCAGCTCACGTCGGACACCAGCATCATCCTCCAGATGAACTTCCTGACGCAGGGCATCTTCAACAACAGCGCGAACACCAATGGCCTGAGCAGCTTCACCAGCGGCGGCGGCGCGGTCGGCATGGATGTCGGCCCGTGGATGACTCCGTCCGCCACGTCGAACGCCGGCATTCCGGGCCTGGTCGATTCGCTCAACACCATGCTCTGCGCCGGACAGCTCTCCGCCGCGGCGAAAGCCGTCATCGTGAACGACGTCGCGGACAATACGCGCTTCCCGTATTCCACGACACCCACGAACACGCAGATGCGGGATCGCGTGCGCGCCGTGGTGCATCTGATCATCAGCTCTCCCGAGTTCGCCGTTCAACGATAAGCCTATGAAAGACAAATCCGTTTCCGTGATCACCCGGCGTGGATTCATCCGCCAGGCCGCCTGCGCCGCGCTCGGCACCGGCGCGCTCAGCGCCGCAATCGGCGACCTCCGCTTCATCAATTCCGCCGTCGCCCAAAGCGCCATCAGCGACTACAAGGCGCTGGTCTGCATCTTCCTTTCCGGCGGAAACGATTCCAACAACCTCATCATCCCGACCATCCCGTCGGAACACGCCGATTACGCCGCCATTCGCAGCGACGTGCTCACCATTCCAATTTCCGGCGCGGCCAACGTCGCCATTCCGCTCTCATCACTGAACAGCGACGGGCACGAATACGGCCTGCATCCCGCCTGCCCGGAGCTGGCGACCTTGTATGGTGAAAGCAAGCTGGCCGTCCTCTTCAACACCGGCACGCTGGTCTATCCGTTGACCCGCGCCCAATACCGCGCCGGAGCTCTCGAAAAACCTCCGCAGCTCTTTTCACACTCCGACCAAGTCACCCAGTGGCAGACTTCGATCCCGGATCGTCCGCCACTCACAGGCTGGGGCGGTCGCTGCGCGGATCTGCTCACCGCCGTTCAGCCCGGCGCTCCCATTTCACTGTCTGTGACCGTCGCCGGGGCCAACACGTTTGAAGTCGGCAACATCGTCTCGCAATACTCCGTCACCACGTCCGGGGCGATCAATCTCAGCAGCGTCACAGGAACACGCCTGCAATCGCTCACCAACATCCTCGCCCTGCCCTACCCGAACCTTCAGGTGCAGGCCTACGCCGATGTGGGCGAGCACGCGATTCAAACGGGAGGTCTCCTGAATGCCGCCATCGCCAACACCTCCGCCGCGAACTACTGGAACACGCTGTTCCCCACCACGGTCACCTCGCCGACTGGCGGTAATCCTTTCAGCTCAAACCTCGCCCGGCAGCTTCAGATGATCGCGCGTTTGATCGAAGCCGGATCACGCAGCGCATTGAACGGCGGCTTCGGCATGAAGCGCCAGATCTTCTTCTGCCAGGTCGGCGGATACGACACGCACTCCGGCCAGACGCCCGGGGCCGCCAACACCACCGCCGGTTCGCACGCCAACCTCCTCGCCGAGCTCAGCCAGGGCATGTTCGCCTTCCAACGAGCGATGGAGCAACTCGGCCTGTCGAACAATGTCACGACCTTCACCGGCAGCGATTTTGGCCGCACGTTCCCCGCCAATGGCGACGGCAGCGATCACGGCTGGGGCGCGCATCATCTCATCATGGGCGGCGCGGTAAACGGACGCCGCACCTACGGACGCTTCCCGACTCTCGCCGTCAACGGCCCAGACGACACCAGCACCGGCCGCTGGATTCCCACGACGGCCATCGATCAATACTTCGCCACGCTCGCGACATGGTTCGGCGTGGATAACGGCAACCTCGCGACGGTGTTTCCGAATCTCGGCCGCTTTTCGACGCCGAACCTCGGCTTCGTATGAATCGGCGCGGCACCATCATCGGCCTGACAGTGCTGGCAATCGCCGCCATCTGGCTGGTCATCTCGCGCAAGCCAGTGTCAAATCTGGCTGTGGACGTGGCGACAGAGCATCCCGTTGCCGTGCCGAAACAGCCTCGTGTCGTTTCCGCTCAAACACCGCCTCCGGAAACTCCGCCGCCAGCACCCGATCCGGAGCCGGAACCAGAACTGCCGAAACCTGTCGTCCCACCACCCAGGGCCATCTCCGTCGCCTCAAGCGAAGAGACACCGGCCGGCCCGGGGCTTGGCGAACTGGACTCAGGATTGACGCCGGCCACCGTGCTCGAAAATGTCCGCAGTGTCTTCCGACAATACTATCTCCGCTTTCACGAGAACCCGGTCGGCGACAACGCCGAGATCACCCAGGCTCTTCGCGGCGGAAATCCGAAACAGGCGAACTTTCTGCAGGACGAAGATGGAATGCGCACCAACGCCCGCGGCGAACTGATCGACAACTGGGGCACTCCCTTCTTCTTTCATTCCGTTTCGCGCAGCGAAATGGAGATTCGCTCCGCCGGTCCCGACCACAAGATGTGGACGAATGACGATCTCGTCATGAAGTGATCTTGCGCACGCAAGCTTGCGAGCCGATCACTGGATCAAGCCACGTTTCCGCAGCATCGCATCCATCGCCTTGTCCATGAGCAAATCCGCCAGCGGCTTGGTAATTTCGTCCAGCGAGGCGGTGGCGGCCTTGAGCTTTATGGGATCGCCGATCTGCATCACCGGATCTTCAGCCGCGATCAACTCTTCCACCGCGCTTAGCGATTCAGCGACCTGGTTGCGATAATCCATTTCCAACTCCTCCCCGCACTCAGTCAGGGCGCTCCTTGTCGCCGTCACCGTCTCGGTCGCCTTTAACTTCGCCTCCACCCACTGCCGCGCCCGCACGTCATCGAAGAAATGCTCGACCGATTCCTCCACCATCTTCTGCACGTCGGCATCCTCGACATCCACCGCCGACTTCATCTCCACAATCCTCTGATTGCCCGTGGCGATGTCGCGCGCCAGCACATGCAGAATCCCATTCGCGTCGATCTCGAACTGCACACCCACCCGCGGCACACCGCGCGGCGCTGACTCAAATTCGATGGTGAACCGGCCCAGGCTCCAGTTGTCCTTCGCCCGCTCGCGCTCGCCCTGGAGCACATGAATCAACATCTCGCGCTGATGATCCACCGCCGTCGTGAACGCCTCGCCCGCCTTCACCGGAATCGTCGTGTTGCGCGGAATGATCACATTCATCAGTCCGCCGAACGTTTCGATCCCCAGCGACAAGGGCGTCACATCCAGCAGCAGCACGTTCTTGAAACCACCGCTTAAAATCTCCGCCTGAATCGCCGCCCCCAACGCCACCGCTTCGTCCGGATTCTGCGACGTGTTCAGCTCCGGTCCATCAGCCGTGTGATAATCCGCGCCCAGCCGGATGCCCCCACGGGTTTCTTCAAACTCAGCGCAGCCAAACCATTCCCCCACCAACCGCCGCACCAGCGGCATCCGCGTCTGGCCGCCCACCAGAATCACTTGATCCAGATCGCCCGCCTCCAGTTTCGCGTCCGCCAACGAACGCAGGCAGTGAACCCGGGTGCGCTCAATGATCTCGCGCGTCAATCGCTCCAGTTCATCCCGCGTCAGCTGGTGGCTGAAGCTGAAGTTGGAAGTGAGGAATGGCAGCGAAACTTCCGCCTCGCTCTCCGTGGAGAGTCTTATCTTCGCCTGCTCGGCGACCTCGCGCAGCCGGGAGAGGATCGAAAGCTGTTCGGCATCCGCACTGCGCGCATCAGCCTGGAGACTCAGGCGCGGGCCACCAGCCGCTTGAATCTTTTCGATGAGAAATTCGACGAGGCGCCGGTCCAGATCATCGCCGCCCAGCCGCGTGTTGCCATTCGTGGCCAGCACCTGAAACACGCCGTTGTTCAGCTCCAGGATCGAGAGATCGAACGTGCCACCGCCCAGATCATAAACCGCGATCTTCGCGTGCTCCTTCAACCGGTCGAGCCCGTATGCCAGCGCCGCCGCCGTCGGCTCATTGAGGATGCGCTCCATGGTGAAGCCGGCGAGTTCGCCCGCCTTCTTGGTCGCGTTGCGCTGCGCATCGTTGAAGTAAGCGGGAACCGTGATCACCGCGCGAGTCACCGGCTCCCCCAAGGAAGCCTCCGCATCCCGCCTCAGCTTTCTCAACACCTCCGCCGAGATTTCCTCCGGCGAATAGGAGCGCTCGTTGATCTCGATGGTCACCGGTCCTGAACCCTCCGCGCGCAGCGGATATGTGACGCCCAGTTCCTCCGCTGAAATCTCCCCGCCACGACGCCCCATGAAGCGCTTCACCGAATACACGGTCTGCGCCGGATGCAGCACGCGAACCCGGTTCGCCTTGTGGCCGACCACCGGCTCCGCCTCCGCGCCCGGGAAATGCACCACGCTCGGTGTCAACCGCTGGCCATCCGCATCCGCGATCACCAGCGGAATGCCGCTGTCCACGATGGCGACCAGCGAGTTGGTGGTGCCAAGATCAATGCCGACGATTCTGCTCATGTCAGGAAATGCTGCACGAGGCGGCACCGCGCGTCCAGTGTGCGGCCAGCCACGGGCTAGATCTGATCCACCGCGATGACGCGCAGGATTTCCTCCAGCGTCGTCTGTCCCTTGAGAACGCGGCGCAAGCCGTCCTGCCACATGGTCTGCATCCCTTGCTGGATGGCCACGTTCTGCAAGGCGCGCGTCGGCACTTTCTGCATCACGGCATCACGAAAGACTTCATCCGGCGCGAGCAGTTCCGTCACCGCCGTGCGCCCGATGAAACCGGTGCCCGAACAATGCCCGCACCCGGTGCCGTGGAAGAATTGCGTCGTCGCGATCAACTCCTGCGGCACCAGCCTCAGCAAACCCGCCTCCGGCTGGTACGGCTGGATGCAGTGCGGGCAATTCTTGCGAATGAGCCGGATGCCCAGCACGCCGATGACGCTGGACGCGAGCAGGAACGGCTCGATCTCCATGTTGATCAGCCGCGCGAATACTCCGGCGGCGATCCCGCTGTGAATCGTGCTGATGACCAGGTGCCCGGTCAGGCCAGCTTGCACGGCGATGTTCGCCGTTTCCGGATCGCGAATCTCGCCGATCATGATCACCTGCGGATCCTGGCGCATGAGCGAGCGCAACGCCTTCGGATACGTGAAGTCCTGCGCGGGGTTGATCTGCGCCTGGCTGATCATCGGGAGATTGAACTCCACCGGATCTTCCACCGTGCTCACGCTCACCGCCGGCCCAGTGCGTTGAACAATGGTGTAAAGCGACGAGTAGATGGCGGTCGTCTTGCCGGAACCCGTCGGGCCGGTCAGGAGGATCAACCCGCTCGGACGGCTCAGGAGCTTCAGGTAAATCTTCAGCGTGTGGTCATCGATGCCGAGCGCGCCCAAATCAAAGCTCCGATTCCGTGGATCGAAAAGGCGGACGACGATTTTCTCGCCGCGCGTCGTGGGAAAGACCGAGATGCGCAGCTCGACGCCGCCCAGTTCCGGGCCTCCCGAGGCGTGGCCTTCCTGCGGGAGACCGGTCTGGTAGCTGATCAAGTTCGCCATGACCTTGAAGCGGCCGGAGATTTTATCCATCAGGTCGAGCGGCAGATGCACCAGCTCGGTCAGCACGCCGCTCAGGCGGATGCGGACCACCAGGGAGTTTTCCCACGGTTCAATATGAACATCGCTCGCGCCGGCGCGAATGGCATCAGCAAGGATGTGATTCACAAGGAGGCCGATCTCGATGCC
>JBDHQG010000268.1:0-6314 GCA_039806925.1 Limisphaerales bacterium | reverse complement strand
TGCGGCGTTGGCTCTGAACAAATAACCAAAAAACCTGAATGCCTCGAACGGCGATAACCCAAACCCCGACTGTGTATAGGCACACTACATCAATAACCAAAACCTGGGTTCTCGTCACGGGCGCTTCGAGCGGCTTCGGCGAGGAGTTCGCCCGCCAATATGCCAGGCAAGGTCATTCGCTAGTTCTGGTCGCGCGCCGGCTGGATCGGCTGCAAAAACTCGCCGAAGCGCTACGTCAGCAGTTCGGCGTCGAGGTCGTTGTGGAGCAGGTGGATCTTTCAGATGTTGCGGCAATCATCCAACTGCATCAGCGACTCCGGGAGCGAGGCATTGCCATAGACATCCTGATCAACAACGCCGGCCACGGTCTGCAAGGGGCATTCATCGACAGCAAACTTGATGCGGCCTTGGCGATGGTACAGCTCGATGTCGCGAGCCTGACCGCCGTCACTCACATTTTTGCCCAAGACATGCGGACGCGCAGACGTGGAAAGATTCTGCTCGTCGCCAGCATGTTGGCCTACCAGGGCGTACAGAATTTCGCCGTCTATTCAGCCGCCAAGGCCTACGTATTGCGCCTCGGTGAAGCCCTGCATCGCGAGTTCAAGCGCGATGGCGTCACAGTCACGGCGCTTTGTCCAGGTATGTCGGACACCGGATTCGCCGCTGCGGCGAATCAGAAGCTCACGCCCGCCCTCAAGCTCTTGATGATGCAGCCAACTCCCGTGGTGCGTGCCGGAATCCGCGCGTTGGACGCCGGTCGGATCAGTGTTGTGCCCGGTTTGCCCAACAAGCTTTCCGCCATCTTCATGTGGGCGACGCCACGCTGGCTGCATCAGGCCATGTTCGCTCGCGTCATGAACGCATAAATCGCACGCCTATGAACACACCAATCACCGCGAAACTCCGCATTATGAAGCACGCACTTTTGAGTTCAGTCTCCATTGTCACGCTGGCATTGGCGGGTTGCGCCATTGGTCCGAACTACAAACGCCCCACAGTGGACGTGCCCGGTGATTTTCGCTTTGCTGCATACCAGTCCACCAATTCCTTCGCCGATCTGCCTTGGTGGGAAGTGTTCAAAGACCCAACCCTGTTGCACTTGATTCGCACAGCGGTCACGAACAACTACGACCTTCGGCAGGCAGTGGCGCGAGTCGAGCAGGCCCGAAATATTGCGGTCGTCGCCCGAGCGCCGTTCTTTCCGCAGATCGGCTACGGCGGAGGGGTTGGACGTGGCCGCAACGCACTCTTCAACTCACCCTTCCCTTTGATGGGCGCTACCGAGAGTTCCGCGCAGGTTAATCTCAACGCCTTCTGGGAAGTCGATCTCTGGGGACGCATACGGCGGATGAGCGAAGCTGCCCGCGCGGAGTATCTCGCTACGGACAACGGCCGGCGCGGGGTCACGATTGCGCTCGTTAGCGAAGTGGCGATCGCCTATTTCCAGTTGCTGCAATTCGATGAGGAGCTGGCAATTCAGCGTGCGGCCACCAACGCTTTCACCGGCAGCTACCAGCTTTTCTCAGAGCGATTGAATAACGGTACGGCCTCCAGACTCGAAACGGATCGAGCCGCCGCCGCCCTGGCCAATGCCGCATCCATTGTCCCGCGATTGGAACTTGGCATTGCCAGCACGGAGAATCAGATCAGTGTCCTGCTGGGCCGCAACCCAGGACCGATTGCGCGAAACGCCATCACCAACCAGCCGCTGGTAGCCCCGGATATTCCCGCCGGGTTGCCCAGTGAGTTGTTGCGTCGCCGGCCCGACGTGCTGGCGAGTGAGCAACTCCTGATCGCGGCCAACGCCAACATCGGTGCGAGCCTGGCGAATTTTTTCCCCCGGATTGGACTAACCACATTCATCGGCAAGGTCAGCCCGGAGCTTTCCGCTTTCACCGCCGGTTCGGCCAACATGTGGAATGCTGGCGCTACCCTGGCCGGCCCGCTCTTCCAAGGTGGACAACTTCGCGCGCAATATCGCGGCTCGAAGGCAAAGTTCGAAGAAGCCAAAGCCGCTTACCAACAAAACATCCTGACGGCTCTTCAAGAAGTGTCGGACGCGCTGATTGCCCGGCAAAAGATCGGGGAAGCTCGTGTCTATAACGAGCAGGCGGCGACCGCGCTGGCCTCATCCGTTGACCTGGCCACCCAGCGATACGTGGGCGGACGGTCAAGTTACTATGAGGTGCTCCAGGCCCAGCAGGAGCTTTATCCGACCCAGCGTGCGCAAGTGCAGGCGCGGGTGGGCGAATTGATCGCCCTCATTCAACTCTACAAAGCGCTCGGTGGCGGCTGGCAAGCCCAAGGCCTTTAGCAAACAACCAAACAATTCACCCAGAGAACATTTATGAACACATCACTCAACGAGTCCCCCACAATCGAAACGCATCAGCAAGTGCCGACGCCACAGAAGGCATCCGAACTCGCAGACGCAGTAGTCGCGGACAAAGTCGGCTTTGTGAAACAATATCGCCGGCCGTTGATGGCGATAGGTCTGCTTACAGGAGGGCTGACGCTGGCCTTGATTGCGGGCTGGAGTTCCAAGCCGGCCATGAAAGATCCGCGCTTGCAGTCTCCGACGGTCGAGGTTTTCAAGGCGGAAGCGGCTGGCCCGAATCGCAGAACCTTCACCGGGATCGTGGAAGCGCGCGTGCAAAGCGACCTGGGATTTCGAGTCGGTGGAAAAATCCTGGAACGATCCGTCAGCACGGGACAGCGCGTCCAGAAAGGTCAGGTGCTCATGCGGCTTGATGCCGTGGACCTCAAACTCTCATTGGCCGCGCAGCAAGCAAACGCCGAGGCGGCTCGGGCCAAATACATCCAAGCCAAAGCGGATGAAGCGCGGTCCGCTGCGCTGGTCGAAACACGTGCGGTATCGCGTCAAGAGTATGATCAGGCCCGGGCGGCGCTGGACAGCGCCAAAGCGCAGTTGGACGCGTCGGAGGCGCAGGCCAGAGTCAGCGATAACTCCAGCGAGTATGCCGTTCTATTGGCGGACGCCGACGGGGTGATTGTCCGGACCTTGAGCGAACCAGGTCAGGTCGTTGCCGCCGGGCAAACCGTGATCCAATTGGCGCATGATGGTCCTCGGGAAGCCTTGATCAATCTGCCCGAGGGCGTGCGGCCTGATTTGGGAACGACTGCCTCGGCCCGACGTTATGGGCAGGAGCAAACGTATCAGGCCAAGTTGCGCGAACTCTCCGATGCGGCAGACCCGGCGAGTCGAACTTTTGCAGCGCGTTATGTGCTCGAAGGCGAAGCGGCCTCAGCGCCGCTCGGTTCGACTGTCACCATCGGATTACTTACCAAACAAACCTCTGGTAGTCAGTGCGTCCAATTACCGGTCGGGGCAATCTGTGATCGCGGCAGCGGGCCGGGCGTTTGGATCGTGGACGCCAATTCGGAAGTGAAGTTCCGCTCCGTCCAAATTGCCTCAATCGGGAAAGAGGAAGTTGTCGTGTCAGGCGGCGTGCAAGCCGGAGAAAAAGTAGTGGCGCTCGGAGCGCATCTCCTGCACGAGGGACAAGTCGTTAACCTGCCAAACGAGGAGAAGGCGTCTTATGCGAAATTTTAATCTCTCCGCCCTCGCAGTGCGGGAACGTGCCATCACGTTGTTCTTCATCTTCGCTTCGGCACTTGCCGGCATCTACGCCTATTTTCATCTGGGCCGAGCGGAAGACCCGTCCTTCACGATCAAGGTGCTCACGGTCACTGCGGTTTGGCCGGGAGCAACCGCTCAAGAAATGCAGGACCTCGTGGCCGAGCCGCTGGAGAAACGGCTTCAGGAATTGCGCTGGTATGATCGCGTGGAAACCATCACGCGCCCGGGGCTGGCGTTGATGACGCTGCAACTCATTGACAAAACTCCGCCCAAGGAAGTGGCCGAGCAATTTTATCAGGCGCGAAAGAAACTCGGCGATGAAGCGCGCAAATTGCCGCAAGGCGCAATCGGGCCTTTCGTGAATGATGAATACTCGGACGTCTCGTTCGCGCTCTACTCGGTCGAAGCTCCGGGGATGCCGCTGCGCAAACTCACCCGCGTTGCCGAAGAACAGCGGCAGAGATTTCTCCACGTGCCGGGAGTCAAAAAGGTGGACATCGTCGGGGAACAGCAGGAGCGCATCTTCGTCGAGTTTTCCTATCCACGGCTGACGACGCTGGGCATCTCGCCGGCGGACATCTTTGCCGCTCTCGCGCGACAGAATGCGGTGACTCCCGCAGGATCGGTTGACACCGCTGGCACGCAGGTGTTCGTCCGTCTCGACGGAGCATACACCGACATTGATAAAATCCGCGACACCCCAATCGTCGTCGGCAAGCAAAGCTTTAAGCTGTCGGACATCGCGGAGGTCACGCGAGGCTACGAAGACCCCGCGACATTCGTCATTCGGCACAATGGCGAGCCCTCCCTGTTACTGAGTGTCGTGATGAAAGAAGGCTGGAACGGACTTGAGTTAGGCAAAGCTCTGCGCGTCGAAAGCGAGAAGATTTCCTCGGGCCTCCCATTGGGCGTAAGCCTCAAAAAAATCACCGATCAGGCGGTCAACATCAGCTCGGCGGTGAACGAATTCATGATCAAGTTCGCCATGGCGGTCGGCGTGGTGATGCTGGTCAGCTTGCTGAGTTTGGGGTGGCGAGTTGGCATTGTCGTGGTCGCGGCGATCCCGCTGACCTTGGGCGCGGTCTTTGTGATGATGATGATCACGGATCGGGTGTTTGATCGAATCACCTTGGGGGCGCTCATCATCTCGCTGGGACTTCTGGTGGACGACGCCATCATCGCCATCGAATCCATGGTGGTGAAAATGGAAGAAGGAATGGATCGCATCCAAGCCGCAGCTTATGCCTGGAGTCACACCGCCGCGCCGATGCTTGCCGGGACGCTGGTAACGGTCATCGGTTTCTTGCCGGTGGGTTTTGCGCGTTCGACTGCAGGAGAATATGCCGGAAACATTTTCTGGATTGTCGGGTTCTCTTTGATCGCGTCGTGGATCGTCGCGGTGGTTTTCACACCGTATCTCGGGGTAAAACTTCTGCCGGAGATCAAAACCGTCAAAGGCGGCCACGCGGGAATCTATGCCACTCCGGGCTACCAGCGGCTTCGCCGTTTCATCACCTGGTGCGTGCGGAAAAAATTTACGGTGGCGGGGATTGTCGTGGGCGCGTTTCTCTTGGCGGGCAGCGGCATGGCGGTCGTGAAGAAACAGTTTTTTCCAAACTCGGACCGACCGGAATTGCTGGTTGAGGTTCAGCTTCCATTGGGAACGAGCATTGAAACGACGAGCACCGCAACCAAAAAGATCGAACATTGGCTGGCGCAACAACCCGAAGCGAAGATCGTGACCGCCTACATTGGAGCGGGTGCGCCACGGTTCTTCTTTTCCTACAATCCAGAACTGCCCGATCCGTCCTTTGCGAAGATTGTGGTTTTGACACCGGATGCGATAGCGAGGGATCGTCTCAAATTGCGCCTGCGTCAAGCCGCCGCCGATGGCCTCGCGCCGGAAGCGCGAATTCGCGCGACGCAGTTGGTCTTTGGCCCTTACTCGCCTTTCCCGGTCGCGTTTCGAGTGACGGGGACTGATCCCGTCAAGCTGCGCAAAATCGCCCACAGCGTCGAAGAAATCATGCGCAACGATCCGAACCTGCGCACGGTGAATGTGGATTGGGGTGAACGCGTTCCCAAGTTGCACTTCGTTTTGGATCAAGAGCGATTGCAACTCATCGGGCTTTCCCCGGCGGAAGCGGCGCAGCAATTGCAGTTTCTCCTGAACGGTCAAACCATCACTCAGGTTCGCGAGGACATTCGCGCGGTAAATGTTGTCGCGAGAAGCGCAGGTCCGGACCGACTCGATCCAGCCAAGCTGGAAAATTTCACTCTCACCACTCGCGATGGAAAACCAATCCCTTTAAGCCAAATCGGGCGAACCGAAATCGAATCGGAAGACCCACTCGTCAAGCGGCGGGATCGTGTTCCCACCATCACCGTGCGCGGTGACAATATCGAGACGACCCAACCGCCGGATGTCTCCGCGGCGATTTGGGCCAAACTCGCGCCGCTGCGAAAATCGCTGCCGGAAAACTATCGCATTGAGATGGCAGGTTCGATTGAGGAAGCAACGAAAGCCAACTCCGCGCTCGCTCCACTTTTTCCCATCATGCTCCTGCTCATGCTGGCCGTGATCATCATTCAGGTGCGCTCCTTCTCGGCCATGTGGATGGTGATGCTGACCGGACCGCTCGGGTTGATCGGCGCAGTGCCGACGCTGCTGATTTTTCATCAGCCTTTTGGATTCAATGCCATTCTCGGA
>JBDHQG010000267.1:0-6319 GCA_039806925.1 Limisphaerales bacterium | reverse complement strand
TCTCGTCGAGGAAGATGGTGCAGCCGTCGGCCTCCTCCACGCGCCCGAGCTTTTGCTTCAGCGCGCCGGTGAACGAGCCTTTCTCGTGGCCGAAGAGCTCGCTCTCCAGCAGCTGCTCGGGAATCGCCGCGCAGTTGATGCGGATGTAGGGCGCCTCGCGTCGATGGCTCAGCGCGTGGATCGCGCCGGCGACGAGCTCCTTGCCCGACCCGCTCTCGCCGAGGATGAGCACGGTGGCGTTCGCCAGCGCGACGGTCTTGATGAGGTTGCGCAGCTCGACCATGCGCGGGGATTCGCCAATGATCTGGCTGACCTCGATGATCTGCGAGCTCTGGCTGCGCAGGCGCGCGTTTTCCCTGAGCAGCTTGAAGCGCTCGGCGCAGCGCGAGACGGCGTGCAGCAATTCCTCGGGCTCGAACGGCTTGGAAAGGTAGTCGATGGCGCCGGCCTTGATCGCCTCCACCGCCAGCTTGGGCGTGGCGTAGGCGGTGATCATCAGCACGGGAATCTCCGGATGGGCGGTGCGCATCCGGCTCAGCAGCTCGTAGCCGGTCATGCCGGTGAGGTGCGCGTCCGTCAGCACCATGAAGAACTTCTCCTTCGCCAGCAGCGCCAGGGCCTCCTCCGCGCTTTCCACGGTGCGGGCTTGATAACCTTCGTCGCCCAGCATGGCCTGGAGCGACAGGCGCATGTTCTTCTCGTCATCGATGACGAGAACGGGCGGTAACGGGGCACTCATTCGGCTTATTTGGTTATCGTTCTGGTGGGGAACAATAAGGTAAAGCGCGTGCCCTTTCCAAGCTCAGATTCGACCCGAACCGAGCCGCCGTAGAGCTCCACGTTATGCCTCACAATGGAGAGCCCGAGGCCGGTGCCCTTTTCCTTCGTGGTGAAGTAGGGCTGGAAGATCTTCTCCAGCTTGATCCGGGCGATGCCCGGCCCGTCGTCCTCGATGGTGATGATCACGGCCTGTTGCTCGTCGGCCGTGGCGGTGATTTGAATCTTCCCCTTGCCCACGATGGCCTCGCGCGCGTTCTGGATGAGATTCTCCAGCACCTCGGACAAATGCCCCCGTTGCATCATCAGGATGGGCAAATCCTTTTCGTAATCCTTGCGCACGACGACGGGGTATTTGGCGGCGACGGGCAGCGCGCGGTCCACGGCGCGGTCGATTTCCTCGGCGACGTTCAGCCGTTCCACCTTTCCCTCCGCGAGCTGCGCGTAGCCCATCAGCTTGGTGATGGTCTGGTCCGCGCGCTCGACTTCTTCGCGGATGATCTCGACCTGCTGCGGGTTCGGCGGCTTGCCCTCCTGCAAGGCGCGCTGGAGCGAGTAGGCGGCGTTGTTGATGATGCCGAGCGGATTCTTGATCTGGTGCGCGATCTTCGCGGCGAGGCGTCCGGCGGCGCGAAGCTGCTCCTGCCGCACGGCGTATTCCTGGGATTCCTCGGCCGCCCGCCGCTGTTTCTCGAAGAGCACCTGCAGGCCGTAGCAGCAGGTCGAGAGCAGCCAGAGCAGGAAGAGGCGCAGCAGGAATGGCTCGGTCGCGTTGCCCGTTTCGGAGCCGGTCGCGTCTTGCAGTTCGGCGAGGTTGCCGGCGATGCCGACATCCAGCAGGCCGGCGGCGAGATAGCACAGGCTGGCGGAGAAATTGAGGATGAGCTGCGGAAACGCGAGCGGACAGCTCACCGCATTGCGAACGATCAAGCCCAGGAACAACCAGTACAGGATGCTGTCGAAACCGCCCGTGGTGAACGTGAGCGCCGCGAGAAACAGGCCGTCGATAAAGCTCGCGGAGAAGATCACGCGCTGCATCACCGTGGGCGATATCGATCGTCCGAAGATGAGCGCGGCGGCAACGCCGGCGTTGATGACCAGGTAGATGATGAAGAAACGCTCGATGGTCTGTTGCGCGAGCGTCTGCGGCAGCGTCACGTCCTCGAACCAGCTCGAGAAGTAGAGATAGTAGGTGATGATGAGAACAAAGACCGCCTTGACGGGCAGGATGACGTCGCGCTCCATCAGCTTCAGCCGAAGCGCCATCTGCTCCGTCGGCGGCGCGGTCTCCGTGAGCAGCGCGCGCAGTTCTTGAAAAGTCGGCCAGCGTTTTGACTTCATCCGAGGTGCGGTGCGCGGCGCCGCCCAGGCGGGGTCGCCACGCTGTTTTCTGGTGAACTGGCCGGTGTCATGAATGCAGGGGTCGCTCGGTCACGCCCTTGTTTCGAGGCATGTTAAGGCAAAAACGCCGTTCCGCCAAAGGGAAATGCAACCGCCCGGCTCCCGGCTACGGCTGGCCGTGGTCCTTCAGCCAGCGCCTCCAGATCAAGAGCAGCGCGCTTGCGAACTCGCCGGGCTTCTCCGCCATCCATTTGGAAATGTCGACGGGCTTGAACCAGCCGCCGCGCTCAATTTCCTCCGGGTGCAGCTCGAACGGGCCCTCGTGCTGGCATTGGTAAATCCACACGAACTCAAAGCCCGTCTCCGGGCACGAATCGATCTTGAACAGACGGCGCGGCGTCGAAGGGAGCTGCACGCCGAGCTCCTCGCGCACCTCGCGCACGGCGCACGCGTCGTATTCCTCGCCGCGGTCCAGGTGGCCGGAAGCCGAGGAATCCCACGCGCCCGGATAGCAGTCCTTCTTCATCGAGCGTTTTTGCAGGAACAGCTCGCCGCGCGCGTTGAACACCAGCACATGCACGGCGCGATGGTGAAGCTTCCGACGATGCACCTCGCTGCGTGGCGCCTGGCTGATCACCTCGTCGCGCTCGTTCACCACGTCAAAGATTTCTTCGCTCATACGGGCCGGAACCTTAACGCAACTCCGGGAAATGGTCGCGCATCTTTTCGTGGAGAACAGCGACGATGACGTCCGCCCGGCGGGAGATGTCGGCGAAGAGATGCTCCGCGCTCATCCATGCAGCAAGCGCGTCAATTCCACGAACTGCTCCAGCGGGACGGCTTCGGCGCGGATTTGTGGCGAGAGCTTCAGGGCGGTGAGCGCGGCTTCGAGCTGCTCCGCGGGCCACTCCTGTTTCAGCAGCTTCAACATCATCTTGCGCCGTTGCGAAAACGCCAGCTTCACGACGCGCACATACGTGCCGCGCATTTCAGCGGGCAGAAGTTCCTCGTCGCGGCGGACGAGCGTGATGCACGCCGAATCGACATCCGGCGGCGGGAAGAAACAGCCGGACGGAATCTTGAACAACCCGCGCGGCTCGAAGCGCAGCTGCACCAGCAATGAAAGGATGCCGTAATCGTCCGCGCCCGCCTTCGCCATCAAACGTCGCGCGACTTCCAGTTGCAGCGTGGCCGTCATGCGCTCGGGCGGATGCGCGTTCGAGGCGAGCTCGACGAGGATGGGCGACGCCACGGAGTAAGGAAGATTCGCGACGAGTTTCCAGCCCGCCCAATCACTGGCGTCCGCTCGCACGATCTCCAACCCGTCGCCGTGCAGCAGGCGAAGCTTCCGTTGACCGGCAAAGCGCTGTTGCAGGATGGTGACGAGCCGCGCGTCCTTCTCCACCGCGAAAACTTCTCCAGCGCGCTCCAGCAACAGCTCCGTGAGCGGGCCGAGTCCGGGGCCAATTTCCAGCGCGCGATCCGTCGGCTTCAATTCCGCCGCTGCGACGATGCGGCGGAGCTGATTGCCATCATGCAGGAAGTTTTGCCCGAGCGACTTGGTGAGCTGGATGCCGCCTTCATCGAGAATGCGGCGCATTTCCGAGAGCGTCACGGCAGCCTCCGCAGTTCGGCGGCGAGCGTGTCCACGGCGCTCTGCAATTGAGCCCGCGAGATCGTGAGCGGTGGCGTGAAGCTGATGATGTTCGCGTGCTCGCCTTCCGGGAGGAAGATGTATCCGCAGTGGAGCAGGCGCTTGATGATGCCGAGGGATTCGAGTGTGGCCGGCGAACCATTGTGATGCGTGAGTTCGAGTCCAACCATCAATCCGGCACCGCGCACGGCGAGCTTCAGGGATGAGGTTTTCAATTCACGAAGTTGTTCGACAAGGAATCCACCAAGGTCGCGACTGCGTTCGACTAATTTCAGCCGGCGAATCTCCGAGAGTTGTGCGAGCGCCATCGCGCAGCCGACGGGATGCCCAAGATACGTGCTGGTGTGAATCGCTTCGCCAGTGGATTCCGGCCACGCGGCGTCCATCAAGTCCGCGCGGCCCACACAGGCGGAGAGCGGAAAACCGCCGGTTAGCGCCTTGCCGAGACAGATGAGATCCGGGGCGACGCCGCTGTGCTCGCACGCGAACCATTTTCCGGTGCGACCGAAGCCGGTGTAAATCTCGTCGAGGATCAGCAATGCGCCGGATTCGTCACAGAGCTTTCGTAGCAACTTCAGAAACTGCGGCGGAGGAATGTTGATGCCGCCGCGGGCTTGCATCGGCTCGACAAGGATCGCGCCGGTGCGCCGTGATTTGAGCCGGCGGCGCAGGGCGGATTCGGTGGTCGCAAGGTCGCGGCGCGATCTCGGGAACGGAACGAAACTCCCGAAATCACCCAGTTGGGAACGGAACGGCGAACGAAAGTGTTCGCGATGGGTGGCGTTGAGCGCCCCATAACCGAGGCCGTGGTAGGCGCCGGCAAACGCGATGATGCCGCTTCGACCGGTGGCCAGAAGGGCGGTCTTGAGCGCGGCCTCGACGGCTTCAAAACCGGAGTTACAAAAGGTCGTTTTTGCCGATACGCGGGACTGACCCCAAAGCTCAAAAGTCAATCGGCTGAGTTCCCGCGCCAGTTCCGCTTTGCGTGCGTGCGGATGCACGTCGCCCATGGCGTGGAGCAGGGTTTCCATCTGGCGTTGGCCGGCGCGGACAACGTTTGGGTTCGCGTGTCCGGCGGAGGCGACACCAAACGCGGCGGTCAGGTCGAGGTATTTGCGCCCTTGATCGTCCCACACATGAACGCCCTTCGCCCGCTGCCAGACGATCGGCCACGAACCGTCATGTTCCATGAACGTGACGTTGCGCGATTCATGGCGGCGCAGGAGATCGAGCGTGTTCATCCGGGCGAAGGCTAGACTCCGCGTCGTTCCGGCGGCCAGATGACCTTGTGCATCTGCACTTGGAAACGAACCGGCAACGCATCGGCGATGATGCGTTCGACGAGCTCCTTTCGCGTGATCGGTGTTTGGCCGGCGGGGACGGGCTTGAGGGATTTGTCGCGTTGCTCCGGTGTCAATGGCGCGACCCATGAGAACAACACGGCGCAACGAGAGGGAAGCTCGTGCTCGACGAGCTGCCGTTTGCTCCACTCGTAGTCTTCCACGGTGCCGATGACGAATTTCACTTCATCCGTCGCTTTCAAGTGCGGAATGTTCTCGTGGCGATTGCGCGCGACTTCACCGGAGCCGGGGCATTTCAGATCCACGATGCGCCGCACGCGCGGGTCGATGCCGCTGATGTCGTGCGCGCCGCTGGTTTCGATGAGCACGGTGAAGCCCTCGTCGCAGAGCTGCTTCATCAAAGGCAGCGTGTTCGGCTGGAGCAAAGGTTCACCGCCGGTGAGCTCGACGAGGGGCAGGCGAAGTGAAGTAGGACGGGCTTCCGGCCCGCCTTGATCGCTCTTTGACTCAGCATCGGTTGTGGTTCGGGACAGGCTGGAAGCCTGTCCTGCGAATGGCTTCGCCAGCTCGCGCACGCGGGCCAGGATGTCTTCGGTGGCCCACTTCTTCCCCTCGGTGAAGGCATACGCGGTGTCGCAGTAGGAGCAGCGGAGATTGCACGCGGTCAGGCGGATGAAGACGCAGGGAAGCCCCGCGAAGGTGCTTTCACCTTGCAGGCTGAGGTAAACTTCGTTCACGACCAGCGTGGCAGACATTGCGGCCGAGTGTAGCGGGAGGGGTTAAAGGGTTAAATGGTTAAAAAGGTGAGCCGTTACAATTCCAGGCATCGTCGCTGGCTTTCTCTTCAACCGTTCATCCTGGATTCTGCAGTGGGACTGGGATGGAAAGATTCCAAACCACGGATGGACACGAATTCACCCGACGCAGCGGTGCCGCAACCGCACGGAGCGCGACCGGTCCCCGGTCGCAGCGGGTGGCGGCGGAGAGAAGTCACGGCGGGATTCGAGAGATTCCCTTCGTGGCGACGCGCTGCGAGCCGTCCCGGCTCGCGCTCCGCAATCCTTCTCGCCGTTGCCCGGACTTGCTGGATTGGAGTATGGATTGGCGGAAGCGCAGTGTAGCCGCCGACGTGAGGAGAACCCCACCAACGCAAAAGTTGGAGCAACGGCCCCATGAACCTGTCAGGGTCGTGGCCGTCCTGGCTGTGCGGACGCAGTGTGGCCGTCGATGGCTTGGTGCTTTTGAG
>JBDHQG010000266.1:0-6337 GCA_039806925.1 Limisphaerales bacterium | reverse complement strand
TCGGCCGCGGAACAATGAAACCAGCCCGCGAGATCGTCATTGATCCGGACGATCTTCCCCTCCCCATCCAGCAGCGCCCACCCGCCGTCGAGCCACGACTTCGCATCCGGTGAGGGAGACTGAAGGATCGCGTCATCGTCAGCCGGCAAACCGGGGGGCGGTAGGGTGGCCGGGGAAAATTTCGATGCCCCGGGGAGTTTCCCGGGGATACCGTCGCCATCGTGATCGGTGGGCAGATTGATCGGTTCAGCCATTGAGCCATCCGTGCCTTCAGCAGACCCACGGGTATCGGCGGAGCGGCCCGTTCCTAAAGATTGAATCTGACGCGGCGGACGACTTTCTGGGCCGGAATGAAACGGAAGAAACCACGGAGGGACACCGATCTCCCTCCGAACCAATCAGGAGTAGGACTGCCAGTGCATGCGGGCGGGCGGGAGGTAGGATTTCTGGATGTGCCGCAGGTTTCGCCGCGTCCGGTCAAGCGATTGTTGCTGTTCTTCCGTGGCCGTTCGTTGGCGCTGAAGCAGCGCGCTGTTCTGCCGCTCCAGCTGCATCAATTCCTCGACCGACGGTCGAAACCGGGCTTCATACACGCCCGGATCGAGCCGCTGTGAGAGCTCCGATATTCTGGGCTGCAACCGGACCTTGGCGGATTGAAATCCATCGACCTCGTTCCAGGCGCCGGTGGTGATGGCCCGCGCCTCCTGTTCCGTCAGCAAACGCCACTGACGAAAAAGCCCGGCCAGTTCCTCGCTCGCACTCATGGTTTCCGAATCGCTCCCGACGGAGGCAAGGCAGACGCAGCGGAGGCCGGCCCTGGCGCGATGCTGCCGCCGCCTTGCATCATCTCATTCCACGCATCGCGGAGAATGGTCACACGGTTAATCACCTCGACAACGCCCGCCTCGGTCTTGGCCATGTTGCTCTCCTGGAGGCGGCGATCGAAGTAATCGTAGAGCCCGCGCATCTTTCCGGCGAACTCCCCGCCCTCGGCCATGTTCAACGACTGGTTCATCTCGTTGATGATGGCCTGGGCACGCTGGATGTTGTTGTTGATGGTCTCGTTGAACTCCTTCGGATCGTCCAGGCCAAAGCCGAGGCGCGCCTGTTCAAGAAACCGGAGGATTCCGTTGTAGAGCAGGAGGACGATTTGGGCCGGGGACGCAGTGGTGGTGGCCACCTGGCGGTAGGACTGCCAGGCCTTCATCTGTGGGGACATACTGTGGTTGACTCAACTCAGGGTGCCGAGCTGCCGCCGTCCACCTGCATCTGGATCGCCAGGAGATTCGAGATCATGCGAATGGTTTCCGGCGGCGGGTAGTTCACATCGCCGACCAGCTCCGTGGCGCGTTGGACGACATCCTGGCGGGATTCCGGGGTGTTCTTCAAAGCGGTGGAGAGCGCGCGGCTGTTCTCGAAGGCCACCTCATCCTGGGCGGCCTGCGTGGCGCGATGATCCGCTTTCGCGGCTTGTGCTCCGCGAACCGGTTCGAGGTTTCTCAGATGGAAATTGATTTCCATAAGCGTTCTTCTTTCTGGCAGGCTTCCGTGCTCGTTTACTTCACGTTGGAAATCGAATCGGCAGGATTCGCAAAAGACTTTAGGGGCTTTATTCCCTGGCCGCCACGGCCCTTTCGGGCATCGTCCCTATGACGGCATGGGCAGTGTACCTCCCAAACCGTCGCGGTGATTGCAGCACGCTCCGGGAGTCAGCAAGTGACGAAGCCGTGTCCGGCGAGCTTTGCGCATGTCGAACCGCGGCGGCGGCCACCGAGGGATCACGCGCATCAAACACCTCGTCCACCGCCCAGAGGATGTGCGGCTCGTCTGCGTCAATCAGCTTGATCCGCCAGCCGATGGCCAGCGGCTCGTAGGCCCGATACATTGTCAGCCTGCTAAAAAGAACGGCGTCCGCCCCGAACTTCGCCTTGATACGGTCAAAAAACTCCGGCGGCAGCTTCTCCTCCGCATTCCAGACGCCCTTGCCCGAGATCAGCCGCAATTCGTCGCCCGACACCGTCACCACTTCAAAAACGCGGGCCCGGTTCAACTCGCCGAGGAGCACGGGCATCAGCGTGTCCCGGCCAAAGGCCATTTCGGCGTCCTCCTCGTTCAACACGCTCAGCGGCAGCACGGCGACCCGCCGGATCTGCGCGGGAACAGAGACAGCTTCCTTGAAAACATTGGAGGGAACGTAGCTGGGCGTGACGGCCTGGGACAGAATCCCGGACCTGACACAGCCGGAAAGGAGCAGCCCGGCCAGAAGAACCGCCGCCGCCAGGTGAATGGAAATTCTGATCATCGCTGACCTGTCGGCACCAAAACGAATTCCATTAGGAATAATCTGGCGAGATCGATCGGTTCCAATGCACGGCAACAACAGGGCGGAAGGCCGGAGATTCCTATCCGGCGTTGATCTTCGACAGATACTGCAGCTGTTGATTGATTTTTTGCTGCGCCGTTTCCATGGCGACAAAGGTGGCGACCAACCGTTCACGGTTCGATTGCACCCACCGCTCCGCCTCGGTGATTTGCCCCGTCAAATCTTCCGCCTGTGCGTCAAGATTGTCCTGTTTGGCCGGCAGTGTTCCGTCGTCGCCCACGGTCCGTTCGAGATAATCCGCGAGCGCAGCCGCGATGCCGTCAGTCGAGTTTGTGAACAGGGACTTCACCTCCGTCAGGTTGTTCGCCAACGCATCCTCAAGCGCGTCGGAATCCGAGATCGAAAGGTTGTTGTCATCGCCGTTGGTGGAGATGCCGATGCCTTCCAGCCGCTTGATCGTGCCGGTCATGGAACCAAGCGTCGCCGTGACCAGTTTGCGGAGATCCGAGGCGATGGTGTAGGCCTCGCTCTCACCGGCCAGCGTCCCGGCCGTCACCTTGCCGGCCGCGTCCGTGGTGCTGGCAGTGTTCGTATCGATGATCGCCTGGGCTTTGTTGTACGCGTCGACGAAATCACTGACGACCTGTTTGATTTTATCGGTGTCGCTGGCCACGGAGATCGTGACCGCGTCCGTATCCAATGCCGTCACTGACAATCCCTCGATGCCCGACGAATCCTCGGTGATGGTGTTGGAGTGGCTGGACAGCTGGCCGCCACCGTTGACCGTGTAGAGCAGATCACTGCCCCGGGCCAGAGTACCCGTCGAAAGACCGGTGGCGGACAGAAAATTTCCAGCCACATCCTCCAGCGCCACCCCGAGGTCGCCCGTGACCTTGTTGGTCAAAGTAAATCGATCGTTGGCGGAATCGTAACTGGCTGTGACCCCGGCATCGGAACTGTTGATGCGAGAGAGCACGTCTGAAATCGTGTCCGTGCCGGCGTCAAAGGCGATCTCCACGCCGTTGATCTTGAACTTGCCCGCACCGCCGCCGCCGTCCGAGATCGTTGTTGAAAGATTCGCGTCCTCCAGCGTCGTCGAGAGGTTCACGGCGCCCAGCGCGGCCGCGCTGGTCACGGTGTCGGTGCCGTTGTTGGAAAGGCGCATCACGGAGAGGAAATTCGACGTATCCGTCGCGCTGCCGAGAATAACCGGCGTGTCGCTCGCGCTGGTGAGGGAAATCTTGTCCGTCACCGGGTCATAGCTGCCGGTGACGTCCCCGCTGGTCGCCGTGCTGATGACATCGAACACATCTTGCAGCGAATCCGACGTGGACACCGTCACCTGCTTCCCGTTGACGGTGAACGTGCCCGCGGTGATGGCGCGTGAAAGCGGCGCGCTGGCCAGTTCCACGCCGGAAACATCCGTGGAGAGGCTCAACGGGCTGCCGATGTTGGAAGTGCCGCGCTGCACGGCGGCCGAGGCCAGCTGTTGAATGTCGATGAGGTAGGTGCCCAGCGCGGTGCCCGCCGCCGCGCTGACGGTGGCAATGTCCTCGTCAGAGGAACTCGCGAGGCGTGAATCGAACAGGTCACTGTCGTTCAGCTCATCGACGCGATTCTGCAGCACGCTCAGCTGCGTGGACACGCTGTCGTAGGCCGTCTTCCGGGTGAGAATGGCCTGCTGTTCTGTGTACATGCGGACCTGCGGAGTCCGCTCCACTTCGACCAGCTGGTCCACCAGGCTTTTCCAGTCAAAGCCCGACGCCAGCCCGGACAGGGATAAATCGATTCCATCAGCCATAATTCAGTTCCAGTGAGATTGCTCAGCAAAAACGTTGCCGCGATCACGGTTCGTACCCGGCGGGAAGGAAAAACTCGGGCGGCACCAAGGCGCCGCCCGAGCTGCTTGCCGCGATACGAACTGCGCGCTTAGGTGAGAAGCCGCAGGGCGGATTGCGGAGTGGCGTTCGCCTGCGCCAGCATCGCCGTGCCTGCCTGGACGAGGATGTTGTAGCGGGCGAATTGAGTGCTCTCCTCGGCCACATCGACGTCCTTGATGCGGCTGTTGGCGGAGCTGAGGTTGTCGCGCAAAACTCCCAGCTGTTCGTTGGTGTAGTTCAGGCGCGCGATGTTGGCGCCGAGGTTGGCGCGATCTTCTGCCAGCTGCGTGATGGCGGTCTTGACCGCCGTCAACGCGCTCGCCGCGTTGGCCGTGCTGGTGACGGACAGCGAGTTGAGCGCCGTGTATTCGGCTGCGCCGAGATCCACCGCGTTCATCGCAAACGTATTGCCATCGCTGTCTTCCGTGACGTTCAGTGCAGAGCCATCAAACAGGCTGACGCCGTTGAAATCCTTGTCAGCAACGTTCGTGATGTAGTCGTCGAGCTTCTGGAACTCGGCGTCATACAGCGTCCGATCCGCATTCGACTTGGTCACGTCCTGCGCCAAGATGGAAAGTTCTGACATGCGATCCAGGGCCTTGGACACCTTCTGCAGGAATCCGTCCTGCGTCTGGCTGAACGAGATGGCGCTTCCCACGTTGTTCTCGGTGGCGCCGATACGGTTGATTTGAGCATCAAACCGCATGGAAACCGCCATGCCGGCAGCGTCGTCTTCTGGGGAGATAATCTTCGAGCCAGAGGACAAACGTGCCAGCGACTTGCTGAGCATTGAGGATGATTCCGAGAGCAAGCGGGAGCTGCTCTGTGCCGATACGTTAGTATTAATAACCATACAATCCTTCCGTAGATTACCCTTCGGAGAGAAGGGCTTTCATTAAACGACATCCATGCCGCTCGCAGGCCTTTGAACAAGGGCGCCCGCGCTGTTCCCCGCCAGCTTTTGTGGCTGCTGGCCGCCATTGTCTTGCGACAGAAATATCATCGGCACAACTACGGATGAGTTTAGCGGATTTTTACCCATGTGCTGCGCTCTCCCAGATTGCGTATTGCGTTGGCCTGCATGGTTCATTACGCATTACGCATTACGGACTGCATCAGACATATCCATCGGGCCGGAAGCCGCTGCGCCAGCTGGTTTTCAGCCCTGCTCCTCGCGACCCTCGTGGTTTCCTGCTCGGAGCGCGGCCCTCGGGCGGACTTGACCATCGCCAATGGCGCGGAGCCCGGCTCGCTGGATCCCGCGACTTCCAAGGGCCTCGAGGAACTGCGCATCGTCATGGCCCTGTGGGAAGGTTTGATGCGCCTCGATCCCAGGACGGCCCGGCCCATTCCGGGTCTCGCCGAACGTTACGAAGTGTCAGCGGACGGCAAGGTTTACACCTTCCACCTTCGCCCCAACGCCAGATGGTCCACCGGCGAACGCATCACCGCGCATGATTTCGTTTATTCATGGCGGCGCGTGCTCGATCCGACCACGGCCAGCGAATACGCCGGGCAGCTCTTCTACATCAAGAACGCCGAGGCCTGGTTCAACCGCACGCTGAAGAATCCGGACGATCTCGGCGTGAAGGCGCTGGATGACTCGACACTCCGCGTGGAGCTCACGAATCCGACTCCATTTTTTCTCGGCCTGTGCGCGTTTCAAACGCTCTCCGTCGTCCCGCGCGAAGTGGTGGAAAAGCATGGCGACAACTGGATGCGCGTCCGTCCGCTCCCGGTCAGCGGCCCGTATCAGTTGGAACGCTGGAGCCTGAACGATCGCGTCCGGCTGCGCGCCAATCCGCACTACTGGGACGCCACGAACACGCAATGTCAGGTCGTGGATCTGCTCCCGATCCGCAGCGCCAGCACCGCGTTCAATTTGTACGAACGCGGCGGGCTCGACATCATCTGGGACAAGGAGCTGATTCCCTCCGAGCTGTTTCCCATCCTGCGGCCGCGCCCGGATTTCCACAGCTTCAACTATCTCGGCACCTACTTCCTGCGCTTCAACACCACGCGCAAACCGCTGGACGATCCCCGCATCCGGCGCGCGCTCACCATGTGCATCGACAAGCAGCGGCTCGTGGACAAAATTCTAAAAACCGGCGAAGTCATCGGCTCACATTTCGTT
>JBDHQG010000265.1:0-6340 GCA_039806925.1 Limisphaerales bacterium | reverse complement strand
CCACGCTGCGCATCAAGAACCTCGCCCTCGTCGCCGATCTGACGATCGAATTTCAGCCGGGGCTCAATGTCATCACCGGCGAAACCGGCGCCGGCAAATCGATCCTGATCGGCGCGCTCAACCTCGTGCTCGGCGAACGCGCGGACCGCACGCTCATCCGCAGCGGCTCGGAAAACTGCTCGGTGGAGGCGGTCTTCGACGGGCGCAAGCTCAAGGCTCCGCTCGCGGCGTTTCTCGAGGAGAACGGCCTGGAGCCGTGTGAGGACGGCCAGCTCGTCCTGAAGCGCACGTTCACCAACGCCGGCATGAACAGGCAGTTCGTGAACGGATCGCCCACGACGCTGCAAGCCCTCGGCGCGCTCGGCGAATGGCTGGTGGACATCCACGGGCCGCACGATCATCAGTCGCTGCTGCACGCGTCGAAGCAGCTTTCCATTCTCGATGCGTTCGGCGGGCTCCAGCCGGCACGCGACGCGTTCGGTGAGCTCGTCCGGCGGCGTGGCGTGTTGGAATCGGAAAAGGCGGCGCTGATCGTTGACGAGAAAACCTACGCGCAACAGCTCGATCTGCTGCGCTTTCAGGCGCGCGAGATTACGGAGGCGAAGTTGCAGCCGGACGAGGAGGCGGAGCTGGAGCAGGATTACCGGCGCTCCAGCAATGCGGCGAAGCTGCTCGAACTGAGCCAGACCGCGCTGAACCTGCTGGGCGAGGACGACAACTCGCTCATGTCGCAGGCGAGTTCGCTGGGGCGGACCCTGCACGAACTGCAGCGGGTCGATGCCGCCGTGGAGCCGATTGCCGGTCTGCACGGCCAGGCGTTGAACGCCCTGGGCGAGCTGCAAACGGAGCTGTCGCGTTACACGGATCGCATCGATCTCGATCCCGCGCGGCTGCGCGAGCTGGAGGAGCGATTGAATTTGCTGCATTCGCTCAAGCGCAAATACGGCGGGAGCATTGCCGACGTGATCGAGTTCGGCGCCGGGGCTGCAAGGAAGCTCCAGAGCCTGGAGCAGCGCGACGAGGAGCTGGGACGCATCAACGCCGCGCTGGCGAAACTGGATGGAGAGATTCTGCGTGCCGGCAGGGAGCTGTCGGCGCAGCGACGGAGGCTGGTGCCGCAGCTGAGCAAGGCGGTGGTGAAGCAGCTCGGCGCGCTCGGTTTCAAGCAGAGCCATTTCGATGTCGCGATCACGACGGCCACGCCGGGCGCGGATGCGGGCGGAACGTTTTCAGCCAGCGGCCTGGATACAATCGAGTTTCAGTTCGCGCCGAATCCGGGCGAGCCGCCGCGTCCGCTGCGCGCGATTGCGTCGTCCGGCGAAATGGCGCGCGTGATGTTGGCGCTGAAGACGGTGCTGGCGGCGGTGGACGAGATTCCCGTGCTCGTGTTCGACGAGGTGGATGCGAACGTCGGCGGCGAGACGGCGAACGCCGTGGGCGAAAAGATGCGGCAGATCGCGAGGCAGCGGCAGGTGCTCTGCATCACGCATCTCGCCCCGGTGGCGGCGCACGCCGACGCGCATTACATGGTGAGCAAGCTGGTGAAGGCCGGTCGCACGACTTCCGAGATCGAGCTGCTGGAGAAGGACCGCCGCGTCAGCGAGCTCGCGCGCATGTTGGGCGGCCAGGGGGAAGCGGCCCGGAAACACGCGGAAGCCTTGCTGGCAACGGCGTGAGCGACAGCGTTTGGCCGAAGTGAACTTCAGTGAAACGGAAACAGCCGTTTCAGTTCCTTTTTGTCCGGCTGCGCGCCGTACTCGCAAAGCTCGAACGCCTCGGCAAACTTCACCCCCGCGCCCTTCTCGTCGCCATACCATTCCTTCAGCTCAGGGCGGAAACGATCCGCCAGCGCGCTGTTCCGTCTCGCCATCGTTTCGCGGACCTGCGCATGACGCCGCTTCTGTCCCGCTGCGTCCGCCGGGAACAGCTCCGCGCCGCCATTCGCGCCGCCTTCCGCAAATTGCGAAACCATCACGCCGAGCGCATCGAGCTTCTTGTCCATCGTCGGGCCGACATCCACCACCACGTCGGGCTTGAACGGATTCGGCTTCTGGAAACGATCCGGGAAATACAGGAACACCGGGTTCTTCGTCAGGATCGGCACGTCGGGACAAAAGTTCGGAACCGTGACCATGTAGGCCGCGTCCTGCACCAGCACGCCGGTGTAACGATGGTCGGGATGGTAATCATTCGGCCGGTGGCTGAGAACGACATCCGCCTGCCATTCGCGAATGAGCCGCGTGAGCGTGCGGCGGTTCTCCAGCGTCGGCAGCAGTTCGCCATCGTGAATGTCGAGAATCTCCGTGGTCACGCCGAGAATGCCGTCCGCCTCCAGCACTTCGACCTTGCGTCGCTTTGCCAGCGGCCCGCCCGCCTCGCGCCAGTGACCGATGTCGCCGTTGGTCACGGACACAAACTTCACCTTGTGCCCGCGCGCCGCCCACATCGCCGCCGTGCCTCCAGCCTGAAGCTCGCAGTCGTCCGGATGCGCGCCGAAGCAGATGATGCGCAGCGGCGCTTCCGCGGCGAACGTCCGATTGACCGTGATCGCCATCGCAAACGCAAAGAGGACCAGAAGGGCGCAACACGATCGAAGCGAGCTGGCAGGACGGATTTCCAGCCGATCCCGATCACCGGCAGACAGCCACGTCTCCAGAAAATTCCGATTCGCGCAGAAGATTTGAAACCTGTTATGCCGCCGGTGAATTCGAGACATGACGGAACCCTGTCCCAGCGGCGACGCCTTTGCATCAACAATTATTTGAATTGCGTCGCCGGCTCGCATCCCTCGCCGCCAGCGCGCAATGCCCCCGCGCCTTTCCGTCAGGCCAGGATGTCCTTGACCACTTTGCCGTGGACATCCGTCAGGCGGAAGTCGCGGCCGGCGTGGTGATACGTGAGCTTCTCGTGATCGAACCCGAGGCAGTGGAGGATGGTCGCCTGGAGGTCATGGACGTGAACCGGATTTTCCACGACGTGAAAGCCAAGGTCATCCGTCGCGCCGTAGCTGAAGCCGCGTTTGATGCCGCCACCCGCCATCCAGATCGTATAAGCCTGCGGATGATGATCGCGGCCCTGGCTGCGGCCGAGCGCCGAGTTGGATTCCACCATCGGCGTGCGGCCGAATTCACCGCCCCAGACGACGAGCGTGTCATCGAGCAGGCCGAGGCGTTTCAAATCGGCGACGAGCGCGGCGCTGGCCTTGTCCGTCGTGGCGGCGTTGCTCTTCACGTTGCCGGCGACGTCGCTGTGGGCGTCCCAGCCCTCGTGGTAAATGTTCACGAACCGCACGCCGCGCTCGATCATGCGTCGGGCGAGCAGGCACGCGCGGGCGAAGGACGGCTTGTCCGGATCGCAGCCGTAGAGGTCGAGCGTTTCCTTGCTCTCGCTCTTCAGGTTCATCAGCTCCGGCGCGGAGCTCTGGAGTTGGAAGGCCATTTCGTAGGAGGCGATGCGCGTCGCGATTTCCGGATCGCCGTCCGTCGCGAGCCGACGCCGGTTCAGCGCGCTGACGACATCGAGCGTGTCGCGCTGGAGCTTCGCGTCCACGCCGGCGGGGCTGTTCACGTTGAGGATCGGCGGGCCTTGGTTGCGGAAGCGGACGCCGGTGTAGACCGTCGGGAGAAATCCGCTCGACCACAGCGCCGCGCCGCCGCTGAGGCCGCTGCCGGTGCTCATCACCACGAACGCGGGAAGATTCTGCGTCTCCGCACCGAGACCGTAGAGCGCCCACGATCCGATGCTCGGGCGGCCGGGCTGCGAGAAGCCGGTGTTGAAAAAGATCTGCGCGGGCGCGTGGTTGAACTGATCCGTATGCACTGAGCGGACGAGGCAGATGTCATCCACGACCTTGGAGAGATGCGGCAGCATCTCGGACAGCTCGGCGCCGGACTGGCCGTGCTTTCCAAACTGGAAGCGCGGACCGAGCACGGCGGCATCGGGCCGGATGAACGCGTAGCGCTGGCCGCCGATGACGGAGGGCGGGAGCGGTTTGCCTTCGAGCTTCGCGAGCTCCGGCTTGTTGTCGAAGAGTTCGAGCTGGCTCGGCGCGCCGGCCATGAACAGATGAATGACGCGCCTGGCCTTCCCGGCGAAGTGCGGCTGGCGCGGCGCGAGCGGATTTGCGGGAGCGCTGCTGGCGGCGAAGGCGCGGCCGGCGAGGGAATTGGTCAGCAGCCCGGCGAGGGCCATCTTGCCGAGGCCGACGCCGCAGTCGCGCAGGAAATGCCGGCGCGTGACGTTGAGGCAGTGTTGTTGCAGGGGATTCATGGCTCAGCCTTTCGTAATCATCTCGTCGAGATTCAGAATCGCGCGGGCGAGCGTCGTCCACGCCGCGCGCTCGGCGACATCGCCAGCGCCGTCGCCCGCGATCTGTTTCGCGTCCAGTTCGCCGCTGGCGATGCGTTGCTTCTGCGCCTCAAAAAACTTCACCAGCATCGCGACCTCGTCCTTCGTCGGCGGACGGGTGAGGCAGCGACGGAACGCGTCGCGAACGCGCTCCTCCACGGAGCCTTCGCGCGTGGCCAGCAGCCTGCCCATCGCCTGCGAGACTTCGACGAAGAATACGTCGTTCAGCAGCGTGAGCGCCTGGAGCGGCGTGTTCGAAACGTCGCGGCGGGCGACGCACGATTCGCCGGTCGGCGCGTCGAAGGTGTTGAACATCGCGAACGGCGCGGTGCGTTTCACGAAGGTGTAGATGCTGCGACGGTGGCGATCCTCGCCCGTGCTCGTCGGCCAGCCCGGGCTGCCATACGCGACCTCGGTCACGCCCGCCGGCTGCGGCGGATACACGCTCGGCCCGCCCATCTTCGCGGAGAGCAATCCGCTGGCGCGCAGCGCGGCATCGCGGATGACTTCGGCTTCGAGCCGCACGCTCGAACCGCGCGCGAGCAGACGGTTTTCGGAATCCTTCGCGAGCAGCTGCGGCGTGGCGCGCGAGGACTGCTGGTAGGTGGCGCTCATCACGATCAGCTTGTGAAGCTTCTTCAGCGACCAGCCCTGCTTCATGAATTCGACTGCGAGCCAGTCGAGCAGTTCGGGATGCGACGGCGCTTCGCCTTGGAAGCCGAAGTCCTCGGTGGTGCGCACGAGCCCGCGCGCGAAGAACGCCTGCCATTGCCGGTTCACGGTCACGCGCGCGGTCAGCGGGTTGTTCGGCGAGACGAGCCAGCGCGCGAAGCCGGCGCGGTTGCGCGGCAGCGAATCGGGAAACGGGGCGATGGCGGAAAGCACGCCGGGCTCGACGCGCTCGGCGGGTTGCAGGAACTCGCCGCGCTTGTGAATGAAGGTGGGGCGCGGATTTTCCGCCGGGCGTTCGCGTATCACCAATGTGATGGGATGGATCGGCGGTTTGCGGAGTTGTTCGATCTCCTTGCGGGCTTCGGTAAATTCGGGGGCGTTGAGGAGGAACTGCTCGCGGAGCGTCTGGCGTTGGGCCGGGGTGAGCTGTGCCTCGGCGATGTGGAGGAGCGGCGCCGCTGCGTCGGAGAATCCGCTGGCTTCCGCGCCGCCGGCCTGGGTTGTCACGGAGATGCGGAACCGCCCGAGGGAACACGCGTAGTGACGGCCGAACATCATCTTGAGCTGGAGATCGCCGGCGTTGACGATCGGTTCGTCGGGGACGAAGACGGCCTCATGCCGCTCGCCTTCGCGTCCGGCGGTGGACCAGCCGGTTTGTGGATCGCCATCCGTCGCGAGCTTCGCGCCGGCGCTGCTGCCGAAGTTGTTCTTCGCGTAACTCTCGTTCGCCCGCGAAAACTTCACCGGCCTGCCGCCCGCCATGAGCTGGAATTCGCCCAGGAAGAAATCGCCCTTCGGCCCTTCGTAATACGTCATGCCCGGGCCGTGATGCGGCAGGCGATCATCCGGCAACGCTTCGAGACGGATGGCGGTGATGCCGCGCAGGTCGCTGCGGAACTTCAGCTCATACGTGTCGCTCTTGGAGATGTCGCCGCTGGCGAAGACGGAGTTGTCCGGCTGAACGGTCAGCAGCGGGAGGTTCGATTTCGCCTCGGTTGGCTTGAGGGTGGTCCAGCGGACGGCGCGTTTTCGTTCGCGCTCCAGCCATTCGGAGAAACGCTTTTCGACGAGGTCGCGGCGACGGATCTCCAGCGGCCGCTGATCGGCGACGGGTGTGCCGAAGCTGATTCGCGGACGCCCGATGGTGTGCTGGCCTCCATACTGTTGGTGAAGTTTCACGGTGAAACGCGTGCCGTTCGTGAAGCCGACGGGATGATCAAAAACGAAGTCTGCGGTGTGGGTGGTGTTCAGCTTCTTGCCCTCGGCCTCGACCGCCCAACCGGTCTGCGGCCTGCCGTCGAAGGCGTTGCTGACCGGGAAA
>JBDHQG010000264.1:0-6367 GCA_039806925.1 Limisphaerales bacterium | reverse complement strand
CGCAAGAACACCTGGCGGCGGGCTGGGATTACACGAATCGCCTGCCGTGGTCCTGCGTGCGCGTGCGCCTCGCGTGCGCCTGGCCGATCCTGATTGGCGTCCGCACGCTCTCCCGGCTGCGTCACGAGAAAATCCTCGATGGCAGCCGGCGCATCAAGGTGACGCGCGCCGAAGTGCGGAACCTGATGCTGAAGTCGCTGCTCTTGTATCCATTCCCCGGCGCATGGCGCGGGCAGTTTCAGGCGGCGTGAAAAAATCTGTCGCAATCAGCGTCCGCTGAGGGCAACAATCCGCGGCGAATTATGAGCTCAAAAGTTCCAGCCGACCTGAAATACGCCAAATCTCACGAATGGATCCGCGTCAGCGGCGACACCGCCGTCGTGGGCATCACCGACCACGCCCAGCACGAGCTGACCGACATTGTGTTCGTGGAATTGCCCGCGGTGGGGCGCGCCGTGAAGGCATCCGAAGCGTGCGCGGTGGTCGAGTCGGTGAAGACCGCCAGCGACATTTACTCGCCGGTGTCCGGGCAAATCGTGGAGGCGAACAAGGCTGTCGTGGAGAATCCGGCGCTCGTGAACACGGACCCGTACGGCGAAGGCTGGTTCTACAAAATCAAGCTCTCCGCGCCCGGCGAGGCGGATGGATTGATGAGCCCGGCAGATTACGTCAAAAGCGTGTCGTAACGAGCCAGGTCGGAGCCGGTCAGGGAGATACGGCGTGGCGCGCTTCGCGGAGGGCTCATGAAATGAAAAACGCTCCCGCCGACTTGCGACGGGAGCGTGGTAACCGGGGTGGCGGCCAGTTATGCCGCAGGTTCAGACGGAGGCGCTCTTCCTGGCGCGACGCCACATGAAGAAAAAGCCGGTGGCTCCCAATCCGATCAACAGCGTCGAGGGTTCCGGCACGCTCACGCTCATGGCGGCGGCGTTCTGGATTTGGCCGGCATCGAGCACTCCACTGTAGACCTGAATGCCGTCCACGCGGCCGTTCATTTGATCCACGTCGTTTCCGCCGAGGCGGCCACCGATGACCAGACGGCCATTGGCGGATTCATTGCCGAACACGCTGGTGTCCGAGTCGAGAGCCACGCCGTTGAGGTAATAGGTGATCAGGCCGGCATCGTAGGTGGCCGCGATGTGAACCCATTCGCCGAACGTGACGTTGAAAAGGGAGGAGTCATTGTCCGCGATGCCGTACGTCGTGAAGCGCAGGGAGCTGCCTGTGCCATCCGCCCCCGTAACGCGCAGGCCGAAACCCCAGCCGCGATCAGCTCCCCCGGCGCTTCCCGTGGAGATGAAGCGATACGTGGAAGCGGAGGACGGGGCCATGGGATTCAGCCAGCTCATCACGGTGAAGGAACCCGAGGCATCGAGATTCATGATCGGGCTGTTGTTGTCCGCGCCAATGGTGAAGAACTCATCCTCGGTGGAGGGCCCGTATTCAATGGAGGTGCCCGCGGCGTTTTGAACCGTGATCGCTCCGTAGGTGCCGTTGCCAACGCCGGGCTGGGCATAAGACGGCGCGCCGGTGGCGGTTCCGGGAACGTGATTTCCCGTCGAGTCGATCAGATCGCCGGACGTTTCGTCCTGGGACCAGGATCCGAGAACCGCGGCGTGAACGGGAAGAGCCGCGCTGAGCAGCAGCGGCGCAAGAAACAGTTTTTTCATGGAAGTTTTTTGTGGGTTGGTTTTCTGAGTGTCACAAGGATGAAATATCGCCCGGAGCAGCGTGTCAACCGCAGAATTCCTTTGTTTCGCACCGCGGCAACAACTGCGACGCTAAGTCTGGCGGAAGAGAAGGGCGGCGGACCAAAACCACCTTTACATCGGATTTCGCCCTGTGTAACTCTCGCGCCGCTATGACGAAGAAATGGATTGGCTTTTGTCTGCTGCTGTCCGCGGTCGCCCTCGCCGGTTGTGTCACCACGCTGACCAACCTGACGGCCACCACCCAGCCGCGGAATCCAAACAACCTGTACCTGATCGAGTATCAGTGGGACACCACCCAGCAGACGATCAAACCCAGGACCATCCAGCCCTACGTCGTCATCGGATTTGACACCTACGAGATGCGCCCGACTTACAAGATGACCAATCGCTGGGAGGCGTTGATTCCGATTCCGCCGGACAAGAACGTCGTCACCTACCGCTTCAAGGTGGACTACGAGTTCGCCCGCTTCGGCAAGCCGGGCAAGGCCAGCAAGGCCTCGCCGGAATACAAGCTTTACATCAAGTAAGCTCCGGCCACGAAAAGTTTTCCAGCCCGCGAACGTTCTTCGCGGGCTTTTTCATTGCCCATCAAGCGCCGTCACCACGCGGTTTGAAAGCCGCTTCGTAGAGCGCAACAAAGTCCGCGACCTCGACCTTGCGCGGATTGAAGTTCGCGGTCCATTGCCGCGCGGCCTCCGCAGCCAGGCCGGGGATGGCGGTGCGGGGGATGCCGCAATCCGCAAGCGACCTTGGCATGCCGCCCCGGTTCAGCAGGAGTTCCAGGCGCGCGATCAACGCTTCGCAGGCGGATTCGAGTCCTTCGCTGGCACAGGCAATTTCCGGCCCCGAGGCGAGCTCGGCATACGCGCGCAGGGCGGAGGGCTCCTTCGCATTAAATCGCACGACATGCGGCAGCATCATGCCCACGGCCTGGCCGTGGATGATGTTGTAATGCGCGGTCAGCGGGTTCGCGGTGGAATGGGCCGCGCCGAGCATGCTGTTCTCGATCGCCGTTCCCGCAAACGCCGCGCCGAGCAGCATCCGGCCGCGCGCCTCGAGATCGAGCGGATGCGACAGCACGCGCTCCAGGCTGGTGGCGCAGAGCCGGAACGCCTCCCGGGAATACATCTGCGAGAGCGGATTGCGTTTCCGGGTGACGGCGGTTTCCACGGCGTGCGCGATGGCGTCGATGCCGGTGCAGGCGGTGACGCGCGGCGGCTTGGAAATGGTCAGCGCCGGATCGAGGATCGCCACGCGCGCGGCGATTTTCGGATCGAGGCAGGCCATCTTCTGGTGGGTTTCGATGTCGGAGATCAACGCCGCGCTCTGGCATTCGCTCCCGGTGCCGGCGGTGGTGGGAATCGCAATCAACGGCAGCATCGGCCGCGTGGCTTTGCCGACGCCCCAGTAATCATGCACGCGACCGCCATTGGTCAGGATGAGGTTGCAGCCCTTGGCGGTGTCCATCGAACTGCCGCCGCCGAGGCCGATGAACAAGTCCACGCCAGCCTCCTTCGCGACCGCCACACACTGGTCGATGTCCTTCGTGTCCGGATTCTCCTTCACGCGGTCGTAAATCACGACGCCGAGGCCCGCGGCCTGCAACGCGCGTTCGACTCGTTGGGCGTGGCCGGCGGTGACGATCCCACGATCCGTCACGACGAGCACGGTGCGCCCGCCGAGTTCGCGGGCGATCCCGCCGGCGCGTTCCACCGCGTCCGCACCGAAGACAATCCGGGTGCGCGGCTGGTGGTCAAATCCGCCGGGCGGCAGGGAGGGCACGTCGTGTTGCATGTGAGTAAACAGACTGATGCCCGCTGGATTCTGTTCAAGCGGAAACAAAATGGGCGTGACTCGTGGAACGAATCACGCCCGGGGTGAAACCGAGACGGCGCTTACCTGGTCACATAATATTTATTCGTGTAGTCCTGCACCATGCGCCAGGTGCTGAACTGCGGCACGAGCGTGACCATCGCGCGGCGGATCATCTGGATCCACTTTCTGGGAATCCCGCTTGAATCGCGGTCGTAGAAGGTCGGGATGACCTGTTGGGTCAACGCCTTGAAGAGGTTCTCGCTGTCGATGCGATCCTGCTCCTCAACCGAGGACGGATGCGAATCGTCGCCGATGGCAAATCCGTTCGTGCCGTCGTAGCCTTCGCGCCACCAGCCGTCGAGGATGCTCAGGTTCAGGCAGCCGTGGCAGCCGGCCTTCTGGCCGCTGGTGCCGGAGGCTTCGAGCGGACGGCGCGGATTGTTCAGCCACACGTCGCAGCCGGACACCATCGAGCGCGCGACATGGATGTCGTAATTCTCGACGAACACGAGGTGTCCCTTCAGCTCGCTGTATTTGCTGAGATGGATGACGTGCTGGATGTATTTCTTTCCCTCGTCGTCGCGCGGATGCGCCTTGCCGGCGAAGATGAACTGCACGGGACGCTGCTTGTCGTTCACCAGCTTCACGATGTTCTCGAACTGCTGGAAGATCAGCGGGGCGCGCTTGTAGGTGGCGAAGCGGCGGGCGAACCCGATGGTCAACGCGTCGGGATTCAGCAGGTGATCAAACGCGATGAAGTCGCCCTGCGACAGGCTGCGGCCCTGGAGCAGCAGGCGGCGGCGGGCGACCTCGATCAGCTCGCGGCGCAACTTGTAACGCAGCGCCCAGATCTCCTCGTCGGAGATGAAGTCCGGATCGGCCATCTTCTGCCAGAACGCGGGATCGTTGATCGCGCTTTCCCAGCTGCTGTTCTTGTTCCAGAAATCGGTGTTGGGGCCGGCGCCGGCCGCGGACGCGCCGTTGTTGGCGAGGCGGCGGCGCCAGAAGCGGCGCACGGGGCCCTTCATCCAGCCGAGCAGGTGAATGCCGTTGGTGATGTGGCCGATCGGCACCTTGTCTTCCGGCACGCCGGGCCAGAGGCATTGCCACATGTGGCGGCTCACCTGGCCATGCAGTTCGCTCACGCCGTTGGCGGCGCGCGCGGCCTTGAGGGCGAGCACCGTCATGCAGAAGGGCTCGTCGTGGTTCTTTGGATCAACACGGCCAAGCGCCATGACTTCCTCGAGCGGCATCTTCAAATGGCCGAGGTAACCCTTGAACGCGTAGTCCATGAGGCTCGCGGAGAAGCGGTCGTGGCCCGCCTCCACCGGCGTGTGCGTGGTGAAGATGCAGTGCTTCTTCGCGAAGTTGAGCGCGTCGGCGAAGCTTTTGCCCAGCGCGAGCTTCTCGCGGATCAATTCCAGCGCGAGGAACGCCGCGTGACCCTCGTTCATGTGATACACGGAAGGCTCCACGCCGAGCGCGCGCATCAGGCGCACGCCGCCGATGCCGAGCAGGATTTCCTGCAGGATGCGCGTGGTGCTGTCGCCGCCGTACACGCGCAGCGTCAGGTCGCGATAGTGCTGCTCGTTCTCGGGCAGGTTCGTGTCGAGCAGGTAGGCGGGGCAGCGGCCGACGTTGACGCGCCAGGCCTTGAACTTCACCTCGCTCACGCCCATCGGCACGGAGCAGATGAGCGGCTCGCCGTTCTTGTCGAGCACGGGCTCGATGGGAAGATTCTTCGGATTGAGCAGCGTGTAGTAATCGACCTGCCAGTTGTCCTGGTTGATCGACTGCTGGAAGTAACCTTCGCGGTAGAAGAGGCTGATGCCCACGAAGCCGAGGCCGAGATCGCTCGCGGACTTCGCGTGGTCCCCGGCGAGAATGCCCAGACCGCCGGCGGCGATGGGCAGCGTTTCGTGGAAGCCGAATTCCGCGGTGAAATAGATGACGGGATTCTTGAGCAGGTCCGGCGCGTTGGCGCGGCCCCACGTATTCTTCTCGTTGAGATACGCGTCGAACGCCGCGAGCACGCGGCGCACGCGATCCGCGAAATCAGGATCCTGCAAATGCACGCGCAGCTCGTAGTCGGAGACTTCGTGCAGCACGGCCACGGCGTTGTGGTAGAGGTTTTGCCAGCTGCGGGGGGAAAGCTCCTGGAAAATTTCCTGGGATTCCTGGTTCCACGTCCACCAGAGGTTTCTGGCAAGGCGATTAAGGCCCGCGATCAGTTCCGTCAGTTCACTCGGGGTGAGTGGCTTTTTGCTCATAAAATGAATTCAACTCAAACAGCAGCTTCCTGCTGCCGCATTCGTCCGGACAATTCTCAGGCCGGAATCTGCCCGGCCTCCGCGTCCGAAATCAAACCGAAACAACGCCGGCTCCGAAATGCAACGCCCATAAAGCAGGTCACTTGCCGAGCGTCAGCCGCCGCTCCCGGTCTTGACTCTTCAGCCGGAATTCCCTTGGTTTCCTGCGAAATGCTCCTGCAACTCGCCAGCCGCCGGCTTCCGTTTCCTCGCGCCCTTTGCGCCGGCTGGATCATTTTTGCCAGCCTGACCCCGATATTCCTGCCGGGTGCGGAAACGAACCTTCCCCCGGCCCGGCCCGTCCTGCCTTCGATGTCAGCCGCCACGAACCCGCCGGTTCGCGACCTCGGCGCGGGCCGATTCCAAATCGGCGAGGCGCGATTCGACCGCATCCAACGCACGATTGAATTTCCGGCCACGGTGAACCTCCGCGAGGGCAACATCGAATACGTCATCGTCCACGCGAACGGCAAGACACCTGAAAGCCTTCTGCGCCCGACGGCGGAGCCGATGCCCCTGCACCCCGCCCTT
>JBDHQG010000263.1:0-6387 GCA_039806925.1 Limisphaerales bacterium | reverse complement strand
GCTCGCAGGCGGCGGGCTGCCTTCCAACGCCGTCTTTCGAGCCACTGGCAAAGTGTCTTCATGGTTTGGGCGCATCAGGCGCTTCGAGGGTGGAGGATCGAACCTCATTGGTGGCGGCCGCGGGCGGTGCGTTGAGCTTTCGCAGTTCCGCTTCGAGTTCGCCGACGCGACGCTCGGCGCTGAGAATGCGACCGCCCATCCACGCGTGATTCTTGGCGACCACCGTCATGTCCTTGATGACTTTCTGAAGTTCCTCGTAGGAGTGCGCGAGTTGCGAGGCTTCGCGCATGACCCGCTCAGTTGCTTCCTTCTGCCGGTTCATTTCCGCCGCGAGAGCGTCATCCGTCGGTGGTGGCGAGAACGCCGCGTCCCGTGGCGGATTCAGCAGAACTGCGCCGGGCGCGCACGGATCGCCAGGCTTCAAGTTCCAGCGGGAGTGGGCTTCGACGCGGAAAACCGGATGCTGCTCGTGCATCACGTCGGGATGGTTCGGGTCCACGTATCGGCCGATGTGGTAGGCGCGGATAATTTCCGTGTAGCGCACGGACTCGGCTGGCTCCACGGCGGGCGCGGGGATGGGCCTGACCCTCACCTGGGGCTTGGGGCGCGAGGCGCAAGACGTGACGACGAGCAGCAGAATGAGAGTGAGGTATTTCATGGCTGAGAACCTGGCTTGAGATTGGCGGCGGAAGCTGACGGCGCTGGAGGGGTAAAACCAAATGGAGGCAACGCTTCGTTCGGCGAGCTTGCGCCAGTGATTGGCTCCTCGGCGAACGGTGTTGCCGTCCCACCAATGATGGCTTCCGAGCGGTCGATGGTTTGCACGACGTAGAGGTAGAACTGCTTCCCGCTGGCGACCCGGACGTAGAAGCCGTCGCGCTGAATGGCTTCGAGGATTCGTTGGGAGTAAATCTTGAGAACGTCCTGCGCCCCTTTCAGCGGCGCGTTGTTGAGCGAGCGACTGTCAATCGAGCCGAGGATGGTCGTTTCCTTCTCGGTCAGCGCCGCCGCCGCGCCACTGAGCAACGTCGCTGCGAACAGTTTGATTTCCGCGAGGTCGTCGGTCTTGAGAATCCGCCCGCGCAATCCGGCGCTGCCATCCGTGATGCCCCAGCCCTCCTGGTCGCCGGAGAATTCGCGGTCGAGCGCGACTCCCTTGAGTTTCATTTCCTCGCCGGTCTGCCAAACCAGTGTCCACGTCCCGCCGCTGGCGATGCGTTCACGATGCCGGTCGGTCTGCGCCGTGCCGTGAACCTCGGTGCCAGCAGGAATCACGAGCCGGCCCGCATGGTAGATGTCCTCGGTGATAAGGCCGACGATGGGAGTTTGAATCGAAGCGGAGTCCACCGTGATGACAGTCTGGCAAGGGATCAGCCGACCATAGGGCGCGTAGTGAGTGCCGGGAGTCTTGGGTTCGGGCACACCCGCGGTCGCGTCGGCGAACAAGCTGATGGGTGGTGGTGGCAATGGCGGCTGTGGCGCGGGCTTGGGCGCTTCGGCAACAGCTTTCGGCGGCTCGTTGGTCTTCGGTGGCGGCGGTGGCGGCTCGGGTTTTGGTTGTGGCGGACGAAAGAGTTCCATTGGCCGTTCGACCGTTTGAACCGTCTGCGGCTTGTCGTTGGTGCGAATGGGAGTGAGTGGTTCGGTGTGAATCGCGTGCGCTCCGTCCTTGTCCCGAATAGCGCTGAACAGCATCAGCCCGCCGCCGAAGATGATGACGAACAAGACCAGTTTGCCGGTCTTGGTCTTGAAGAAATTGAGCAAATCACGCGGCTTCATGGCTGCTTTTCCTCCGGCTGTGAGGGCGGGGACGTAGGATTTGGATTCGTTCTTACCGGCGCAGGTGCCAACCGGGTTACGAACACGCTGAATTCGTTCTTGAGCGAAAGTTCATTGCGCCCGCCGTCGGGAGTTCCGGTAACGGCGAAATAGACCGTGCTCTGCGACTTCGGCGGCAGCACACCCGGCGCATCGCTCACGGACTGATGATAGACGCGGTTGCCGACGCGGACGGTGAAGGTTTCCGGGCGATAGCGAATCTCCTGTTCGGACTTGTTTCGCAGCGTGACGTGAAAGACGAGCGAGTCCTCTGGGTTGAATCGGAATACTTCCTCGACGCGGATTTCGTAATCGTTGAAATCGGTGATCTGCGGCTTGTCGCCGAACGTCCGGACATCTGCCTGCGCCACGGCTTCCGGCTGGTGCTGCTTGAGTAGCGGAAACGCTTTCGCTTTGTCGAGCAACGCAAGCAGCCTCGTCGGCGAAACCACGGGAGCCGGCTGCGCTACCTCGACGGTCGCGCGGTCTTCGAGGTTCAGCGCCAGCACCGGCGTATCACTCTCGACCAACTCGAAGCGGTAGGTCTTCTTGTTCCAACGGATATTCAGATTCGTCGCTGCCTTTCGCGCCGCTGCACGCACGGACAGAAATGACGAACCTTTCGTGTGCGCGAGTTGGAACTGCCCGGGCACTTTTGGATCGGCACTGACGCCCACGGCGTCAATCGCCGCGATGGGGCCGGGGAAGCTGATGGTGGTCACCCGGTTCGTGGCGACCGGCACGGTGACGACCAAGCGCTCGTCGAGCGTGATGCGCTGAACTGCTTCGGGCGGATCGGCGAGGGCAACCGTGACCGCGAGCAACAGGAGGCTACTTGCTGATTTCATATTTGAAGTCACCGACCGCAGTCGGGAAGCGGCCGTTCATGGCCATGTTGGGATTGCGAATGAGGCGGAGCGTGAGCTTGAAGCCAAACGCTTCGTTGAAGACTTTCTCCTGAAAGATGCCGGTGCGAATCACCTGGCCGGAGACGCTGGCGAGCACTTCGTTTTCGCGCGTGGCCAGAATCTCGATCTTGCCGATCTCCGGCTTTTGATGAAGCTGCTTGGCGCGGAACTCCACGGCTTCGCGCGAGCGATGCTCCTGCGCCTTCTCCAGCGCGGGCTTCAGAAAGACCTGCCGGAGCAGATCGGGATGGTCGAACTCCTTCGGGTTGCGGCTGAGGAAAGTCATCGCCGCGAGCTCAGCTTGTTGCGCGTGAAGTTCCTTGGCCTCCTGGAACTGAAGCAGGGGACTGATGTAATAAGTCTGCGCCGGGTCAATGATGACCACGCGCTCGCGCTGCTTGAATTGATTGACCAGATGCAGCCGGTCGACCGCCGCGCCGACAGTCACGGCCACGGCGACGAAAAACCAGAACCACGGCAGCCGATCGCGCTGGGCGAACAGTTGTGTGGGATCGAATCGCTTGCGTGGCGCGCGAACGCCGGGCGAGCCATTATTGGTCGGCGTCTGCCGTGGGGTGAGTTCGACGGTTTCCATAATCGGTCAGTAGTAATTGCCCCGGCCCTTGGCGATGAGTTCGCGGACAGCCTTGTCCCCGGTGATGTCGTCGCCGGGACGGCCACGGGCGCTGCGCGGAGGGAGTCCGCTGCCCGCGATAATGATGGCGCCCGCGCTGCCTTGGCCGGCGGCAGTTGAAAGTGTGCTGAGGACAGCGGCCATGCCTGCCGCCCCGGCAGTCAAAAGCGGGAGGCCAGCCGTGGAGGCGACAGCCGCCGCGCCTGCGGTGGTGGCGGCTGTTTGGAAGAAGCTGCCGAACGCACCCGCGAGGAGCGGCCCGCCAGCCAATGCGCCGTAGGTCAGAACCTTCTGAATGACGACCGGCGCGGCGACGGTGCTGAAGGCCAGCCAAAAGGCGAGCACCACCGCTCCGAGCGACGCTTGCAACGAATAGGCCGACGCCGTTGGGTCAACGAACCGGAGCGAAGGGTCGGTCATGAAATCGAGAATCCCTTGCGTGATGATGGCGGCAACCGCCCAGCCGAGCGGCCAGATGAGGACGCCGACAATGTTGAGCAGGTAGCGGCTGCCGATGGAGCGCAGCGGCGGAATCGCCATGAAGCCGATGAGCAACGGCGACAGCGCGTAGCCCGTGTAGAGGATTACCTTCTGGAAAATGTAGGCCCAGAACATGAGCAGCGAAACGAAGTGGCCGAGCAGCCAGAGGATGCCGGAGATGAGCAACTCGACGCTGAACCCCTGGAGGTCGCCGAGAATGTCCCACCACGAACGGTCGCTGCCGGTATCGCGTTTGACGACGAGCAGTTGGTTGTATTGGTCCTGCACGTTGGACGGGTCGATACCGAGTCCATTGATGATCGAGGTTTGAAGAAGCTCCTGCGCCTGGTTGCCCCACTGCGGCAACATCACGAGCAACGCCGTGAGCACGAGCAGGCGCACGAGATGGAGGGTGAGCGTCTTGGCCGAGAACCCGTGCAAGACGAAGAGGATCGTCCCGACGATGAAGAGCATGAACGCCACGATGCGCAGCAACTCGTGCAACTCGGCGCACTTTTGCAGGAACGTGGGGAAGATGCTCTCGAATGGGGCCATACGTCGGGACGATGAAGGTTTACGGAGTCGGGAATTTCACCGGCGCGTTGAGCAGCCGGAACGTCTTGCCGTATTTGTCCACCGCTTCGGTGAACTCGGCGTGCTGCTGTTCCTTCCTGGCTTCAACCTGCCGCTGCGCGTCCGACCGATTCGCAATGTCCTGAACCAGCGCGGCTGATGTGGCCTGACTGATTTCGTAGTCGGTGTTGTTCAGCGCGGCGGACAGGCCGATGAGAACGCCCGTGAGCTTCTGCACCTCCGCGTCAGTCTGTGCGGCCTTGAGCGCGTCGGTCGTCCGGGCGATTTCGCTCTTCAACGCCACACGGCGACTGGCCGCGTCCTTGGACACGTCGAGATAATTGTCCGTGGTTTGTTGGACCGCTGCGATGGGGCGATAAGGTTGTACTCGTCGCTGAACCGTCGCGCCGTTCGGCGTGGTGAACTGCTCGTTCACTGCCTGGAACAAACCGGCACCGGTGTAGGTCATCGCCGTTGCCGCATTCGCGGCCGTTTGGAGGTCAGTCAACGTCTCACCAAGTTCGGTCTTCTTCAGGTCGGCGGTCAGTGCCGCGATGGAGGCGGGTGCGAACTTTGACGGGTCGCCGAACAGGTCAACGTAGTGATGGAGCGTCTGGACTTGCTCGGTGAGCTGCTCGATCTGCTCCACCTGGTTCTGGATCATCTCCACGAACTGCGCGATTTCCTGCGCGGTGTTGATGATCGACTGGATGGTGTTGGCCGGGTCATAGACGACCCACTGAGCGCGGGCCGACGACGCGAGCGTCAGCGTGAGGATGGCGAGTGCGATGAACTTTCTCATGGTGCTTCCTTTGGTTATTCCTCGATGCGGAGGTATTTGGTGGTTGGTTGGAACGTCACACCGTCGATGCGCTGCTCCGGCAGTTGTACAGGATACAAGCGGACGTTGCTGACGCGATTGCGCTGCCGCTGGAGCGACACGTAGAGCCAGTATTGCTGCTTCACGGCGTCGCTCTTGCCCTTGTCATAACCTGCGGCGTAAGCCTTTTGGGTTTCCTTCTTGGCGAGGTAGTGCATCCCCTCGCTCAACAACACACCGCCCGCGGCTCCGGCGGCGGTGGCGATGGGATTCCCGTCTGACAACTCGTGACCGAGATATGCGCCGCCCGCGCCGAGCACGGTGTCGCCGATCGGACGGGTGGCGGCGCAGCCGGCGAACAGGCTGATGATTGCCGCGAGCGTGAGGGTGCGAGTGAACAAGTTGACGGTGGTTTTCATAGACGGTTGGTCGTGGTTTCCGGGATCGGCGACGAACGGCGGTTGGCGTGGGTAATGATGCCCTCGACGATGCTGGTGCTGGCCTTCAGTTCACGGGCGCGTTTGTCGAAGTGCTCCCCGCTCGAAGAAGAGCAATAGAGCATCTCGGGCGAAGCGACATTGTGGACAGTGCCGCAGAGATTGCGGGTCGAGTCGGTGTGCAGATACGTGAACGGTGAATACTTCTGGCCGGTTTGATGGTCGGGCAGCGGGTAGTTCATGATCGCGTGCTGCGTAACTTCCGGCAGCGCGATGTCGCGGCCCATGTCGTCCAAGTCTGCCCGATCGTTCTGCCGCATGATGTAGAACTGGCGGCTGTTCCCGAACACCGCGGAACGAATGCGCGACTGCTTGAACCGCGCATACTGCTGCACGATGGAGATGTTCCAGCAGTTGAATTTCCGAAGCTGCGCGTAGCTTTCCTGCACGATTTCCTGGCCGCCGGGGATGTCGAGGAAGCGGGCAACCTCTTCATACACGTTCCGTTTCCGCACCGCGCGTGGCAGCGTCATGATGTGCTTGCGCGCGTGGTTGGTGATGAGGAAGCCAGCGGCGGCTTTCAACTCCTTCGCCGACTCCGGGATGTAGCCCAACTCGAAGTGCGCGATCTTGCCCGTGAGCGAGAGATTGCTCGTGCCGTCGAACAGGCAGCCGTAGTTGCCATCGCGACACCACGGGAGGATGAGCGTGGCGATT
>JBDHQG010000262.1:0-6409 GCA_039806925.1 Limisphaerales bacterium | reverse complement strand
CAGCGGGGGCGCCCGGTGCCGCTCGCCGAATCGTCCGGCCCCGAGATCGAACGGGTCGAGGTCACCAACGAGCAAGCGGTCGTCAAGGCGCGCGGCTCTGACAACGCGGGCCTGATCTTCCTATTCGGAACTGGAACGAATCGCTGGACGCCCGGCGGGCTGTATCTCGAGGCGATGTTCGACGTGTCGCTGACCTCCGGTGGATTCGAGCGCGGTGTGCGGTGGAACATCACGGCACGGCACGGTACTTTTGCGCGCTATCGCCTGGAAGGCCCGCCAGGCTCGCTGGTCGGGAAAGTCGTCTTTCATCCCGGCAAGTCCGCGCTCGAAGCCGATGGCTCGTATGTGATCGGCGAGTTTCGGCCAGATAAAGGCGAGTCGCTGCCCATTGCGGTGCGGCTGGACCGAGCGAAACCCGCTCCGACGGACGAAGACCAATCTCCGGCGCGGACCAATGCCCAGATGGTCATCCCCGGCCACATCGACTTCAAAGTCACGCGCGTGGAAAATCCGCCCGGCTCTCCCGTCATCTCGCTCCTGTTTGAGCGCGACAAAAACTACGGGCTGGGCCTGGAGTTTTCGCAGGACGTGATCGCCGGGCCGGGCGAAAAAATGCCGCGCCCAGGCTATCGCGATTTTCGCGAGAAGACCTTCCTCGGCGTGAACGGCGGCAACGGATTCGCGTGGAAACTGCCGGAGGAATTCTCCGGCGAAGAAGCGCGCGCCGTGGCGAAGGAAGTGGAAGCCACGGCCCGGAAATATCCGCAACTCAACGACGGCGCGCTGATCGAGTTCGCCCACGCGAAGCATCGCGACGGCTGGACATACGTGCTGCTGGCCCGCGTGCGCCGCGAGCCGGGCGCGCCGCAAACGCCCGCCGCGAACGAGACCGCCACCTTCACGCTCCGGCACATGCTGGCGCGCAATATGGAGGTCGCCCTGCGGCAGGTCTTTCGCGACCGCGCCGATTGTCAGGCGAAAGCCACGAGCGACGACCGCAGCATCATCGTCACCGCGCCGCCCGAAGTGATGACGCGCGTGCGCACCTTCATCGCGGTCAACGACGCCACCGACACGCTCGCGCGCGAAGGGCCGCACGGCTATCCGCAGTTCACGCCGCTGGTCACGGCGCGCGCCTTCCTCCACGCCTGCGCGATTGAGGAGGCGGACGACGTCCTCGCGGGACTGCTCTCCGTGGGCGTGCTGGCCGAACTGCGCGGCGACCGCACGCCGGAATACGAGGCATTTCAGAAAACGGGCGTGGCCGATGCAAAATGGGAGGTGTCGTTGCGCGCGGACTGGCCCGGCAAGCCCGCCGCCCTGCGGCAACTCGTGCGCGAATGGAATCGCCATTCGCTCGTGAGTCTTGCTCCGGCCTATGAGAATGGAGCCGCGTCGCGGCCCGCAGTCGCCGCCGTGTTCCTCGGGGCGTCCGCCAGCGTGAGCTACCTCCACTTTCAATCCACGGTCGTCGCCAACGAGACGAATTACTTCATCGACAGCCTGCCGCCTTCGTGGCCCGGCCAACCACGCGCCGGGCGTTGACCCGGGAAAAGAATTTCCTGACGAAAGCCGCGTTTTGAACTTTGAACCTGCCCCGGTAGGGCACGTCGGTCCGTGCGCGCCGTTACTTCTTCCTCGCCGGCTCCAACGCCGCGTCATCCAGGTCCAGCCGGTAGAGCACCTGGTTGTAGTTGTAGCGCGGCGTGGGGAACGGGCGGTTCGCGAATTCCGCCGTGTAGGTGCCCTCGAAGATGAGCACGGGCGAGTTCGTGTCGGTGAACTCCGGGTGCAGGCGCGGGTTGTAGAACGTGTAGTTGTCGTGCGAAAGAACCTTCACGGCGCGGCCCCACGGTCCCGTCGGCGCGTCAGCTTCCGCATACCACAACTCGCCGAGTCGCGAGGGTTTGCCGCCGTTTTGCATGAACACCGTGACCCAGCGCTGGCGGAATCCGTTCCACGCGATGTGTCCCGTGTGCGGTTTCACCGGCTGGTCCTCGTCGGCGGAAACAAATGTTTTCTGCGGTTCCAGCACTTCCCACTTGGATGCATCCTGCCAGGCCTCGAACGTGGCCGGGCAGCGGAGGAACGGCAGCGGATTGCCGAAGAGCACCCAGTCGCGGCCCTGCGCATCCTTCCAGAACGCGGGATGGCCATCGGGTGACGCCGGTTGTTTCGGCGCCTGCTCGGTCTTCGTCCACAGCACGCGCAGGCGATCGAATTCCTCGGTGCGCTCGTTCCAGACGCAGAGGCGAGATTCGTAGGCTTCGAGGTGGTTGCGCACCTTGATATAGGTGGCGCAGAGGCGCGGCGTGCCGTCCTTGTCCGGCAGGCTCACGTAGCCGCTGAGCCACGTGGGGCCGGCCCCGGGCATCTTCGCGACGCCGCGCAGCCTGCCGACTTTGTCGCGAAAGTAATCGAGCTTCAAGCGCAGCGGCGGCTCGAAGGAGGCAAGCGGACGAATCGCCGTCGTCGCGCTGGTCATGTCGAAGATGCCGAGCGGATAGTGCGGCAGCGTGGTGTCGCCCCAGGCCCAGAACAATTTTCCGCGATGAACGGCGTTCTGCACGCTGTCGCTGCCGAACACGCCGGACTCCGCCCAGTCGAGTTCGCGCCCGAGCTTCTGGCTTTCCGCGAAGAGGCCCGCCCCGGTGGAGCGCCCGAGACGTTTCGCGATGATGGTGCGGTTCACCTCGACACGCAGCGAGCCGCCGGGCTCGGGTTTCAAGCGCACGCCGCTCATGCCGAAACCGTCTTTCTTCATCTCGTAGCCGTGCCCGATGACATCGAACCACACCTCGCGTCCCATCAGCTCCGGCGCATCGAGCGCGATGACGCCGGCGTTGTCCGTGACAAACGTGGCGGTGTGCGTGGTGCGCAGCTGCACGAGCGGCACCGGCCAGCCGTTTTGTTTGTCGATGACTTCGATGCGGCAGGGCTCCACGGCAACGGCGCTGCCCATCGTGACGAGCAACGTTGCCAGGGCAAGGGCGCAACCTGATGCCGAATTGATTTTCATATCCGCTCAACGGGACTCATCCATCGGCGGATGCGCGCCGCGCCGCGCCGCGAGCACCTTGCGCGACGGCGTGTAGCTCGCGATGAACTCGCGGCGAAACTCGCCGAACGTCCCGGCCTGAAGATGCGCGCGGATGTCTTCCATCACCTTGATGAACATGTGCGAGTTGTGAACGCTCAACATGCGCAGCCCGAGAATCTCGTTCACGTTCAGCAGATGCCGCAGGTACGCGCGCGTGAACCGCTGGCAGGCGAAGCAGGTGCAACCTTCCTCGATTGGACCCCAGTCGCGCTTGTAGGCGCCGCCCTTGATGCTGATGGTGCCCTTGCGCGTGAAGGCCGTGCCGTTGCGCGCCACGCGCGTGGGCAGCACGCAATCGAACATGTCGATGCCGCGCGCGACGAGTTCCACGAGCTGCGCCGGCGTCCCGAGGCCCATCGCGTAACGCGGCTGGTCCGCGGGCAGGAACGGAGTCGTGTATTCCACCGCTTTCATCATCTCCGGTTCCGGCTCGCCGACGCTGACGCCGCCGACGGCGTAGCCATCGAACTTCAGCTTGATGAGCGCCTTCGCGCATTCCTCGCGCATTTCCGCGTGGCTGCCGCCTTGCACGATGCCGAAGACCATCTGGCCTTTCGCGCGCGGTTGTTCGCGACATTCGCCGGCCCAGCGAATCGTGCGCTCGACCGCCGCGCGGACTTCGCGCGCCGTGGCGGTGTGCGGCGGGCAGTCGTCGAAAACCATCGCGATGTCCGAGCCGAGCACGCGCTGGATTTCCATCGATTCCTTGGGGCCGAGGAAGAGCAGCGAGCCGTCAAGGTGCGAACGAAACTCGACGCCATGCGCCTTGATCTTGCGAATCTTCGCGAGGCTGAACACCTGGAAGCCGCCGCTGTCGGTGAGGATCGGTTTGCTCCAGTTGATGAAACGATGCAGCCCGCCGGCCTCGGTGATGATGTCGAGCCCCGGTCGGATGTAGAGATGGTAGGTGTTGCCGAGGATGATCTCGGTGTTCATCTCGTCGAGCTCTCGCGGGTCCAGCGCCTTCACGCTGCCCTGCGTGCCCACGGGCATGAACACCGGCGTCTGCACCACGCCGTGAGCGGTGGTCAGCCGGCCCAGTCGCGCGGCGGAAGTCGTATCCGTCTTCAGCAATTCAAACATGAGCGGTGCATTGAGCCACGAAGCCTCCCGGGAGAAAAGGCAAAGCTGGAGGCGGATTGAACTGACCGCGGTTGTCAGCGCCGCGCTGCCGCTTCGCCTGTTCCACTCGTTTTGCAAGAATAGAGATTCCCGTTGGTGCGTCTGAGGTTCTTTGCTAAACCATCCGCAATCTATGACACCTCGATTGATGACCTTGGTCCGTGCCCTGTTCGCAGCCACGGCCTGTGCGGCCTTTTCACTGAACGCGTCCGCCGCCGACGCCCAGCCCAGGCCGAAGCCCACGCCGCCGCCGCATCCGAACGGTCCCGAAGCCGCCGCCGCGGATGTCGCGAGGATGACCCCGGCGTCCGGCCTGCAATCGCAGCTTTTCGCGTCCGAGCCGATGGTGGTGAATCCGGCGGACATGGACGTGGACGAGCGGGGGCGCGTGTGGATCACCGAGGGCGCGAACTACCGCGCGACGTTTCAGAAGTGGGGCATCCTGCGTCCGGGCGGCGACCGCGTCGTAATCCTCGAAGACAAAAATCGCGACGGGAAGGCGGACAAGGAAACCGTCTTCTACCAGGACATGACGATCAACACCGCGCTGGGCATCTGCGTGCTCGGCAACAGGGCGATCGTCTCCTGCTCGCCCCACGTCTTCGTGCTCACGGATACGAACGGCGATGGCAAGGCCGACAGGCGCGAGATTCTCTTCGAGGAACCGGGCAAGGGCGACCACGACCACTGCCTGCACGCCGCGGTGTTCGGTCCGGACGGCAAGCTCTACTTCAATTTTGGCAACGAAGTGCGCGAACTGCGCCGGCCAAAAGGCGGCCTGCTGGAGATTCCGCTGAACGGCCCGGTGCCGGCGCATGAATCCGAAACGGTCATCGATCTCGCCGGCAATGCCGTGAAAGGCAACGGCAAGCCTTACCGCCAGGGCATGGCCTTTCGCTGCAACCTCGATGGCTCCGAACTCGAAACCGTGGGCTGGAACTTCCGCAACAACTACGAGCTGGCGGTCGATTCGTTCGGCAACATCTGGCAGTCCGACAACGACGACGACGGCAATCGCGGCGTGCGCATCAACTTCGTGATGGAGTTCGGCAACTACGGCTACACCGACGAAATGACGGGCGCGGGCTGGGGCACGATCTGGAAAAAAGCCCAGGCCAAGGGCGCGCCGGAGGAGGAACGCGGGCTGTATCACTTCCACCAGTTCGATCCCGGCGTGGTCCCGAATCTTCTCCAGACCGGCAATGGTTCGCCGACGGGCATCGCCATTTACGAAGGCAGGAATCTGCCGGAGGTGTTCCGCAATCAGATGATCCACTGCGACGCCGGCCCGCGCGTGGTGCGCGCGTATCCGGTGACTCCCAGCGGCGCCGGTTACACCGCGAAGATCGAGAACGTCCTGACCAGCCCCGACTCGTGGTATCGCCCCTCGGATGTGTGCGTCGGCCCGGACGGCGCGCTCTACGTCGCGGACTGGCACGACGCCGGCGTGGGCGGTCACAACATGGCGGATCGCCAGCTTGAAACCATGACCGGCCGCGTCTATCGCGTCGGCGAGAAGGGCGCGCGCATCGAGATTCCAAAGCTCAACTTGAAGTCCGCCAAGGGCTGTGTCGCCGCGCTGCAATCGCCAAACATGGCGACGCGTTATCTCGCTTGGACCGCGCTGAACAAGATGCAGGGCAAGGCGGAGAAGGAGCTCGTCAAGCTTTGGAAGAGCGACGATGCCAGGATGCGCGCTCGTGCGATCCAGCTCCTCGCCCGCATCAAAGGCCGGGAGAAAAAGTATGTCGAAGCGGCGCTGGCGGATTCCGATGCGAACCTCCGCATCGTCGGCCTGCGCATGGCCCGCGTGCTGAAGATGGACGTCATTCCCTGCGTGAAGCAGCTCAGCAAGGATCCTTCGGCGCACGTCCGCCGCGAATGCCTCATCGCGCTGCGCCATAACCAGTCGCCTGACGCCACGGCGCTGTGGGTCTCGCTCGCGCAACAGCACGACGGCAAGGATCGCTGGTATGTCGAGGCGCTGGGCATCGCGATGGACAAGCAGGAGAACAAGTTCTTCGACGCCTGGCTCGCCGCCGTGGGCGACAACTGGAACACGCCGGCGGGTCGCGACATCATCTGGCGCAGCCGCGCGAGCAAGGCTCCGGCGTTGCTGGCGAAGCTGGTGACCGACCAGAAGACCAGCGCCAAGGACAAGGATCGTTACCTGCGCTCGCTCGATTT
>JBDHQG010000261.1:0-6409 GCA_039806925.1 Limisphaerales bacterium | reverse complement strand
GGATGACTGCGCTGAAAGCCTGCACCAGATGACGAACCGGCCCGTGGCAGGGCAACCCGACAATGAACAGCCCGTCTGGCGAATTCGCCGTCCCTTTGTGGTGATGATTACGACACATCGTTCAATCTTCGCTCAACGCTGGAAAAATATCCGGCGCATGAGCCGCTGGCACTGGTGAAGGACAATGGAGAGACTCTCAGAAAGAAGGCCCAGTTACAAGGTACTTTGGTGGGATCGGAAGTGGAGGAGAGCGGGTGGTGTGGACTGCGGAGGCAGGACTCCGCTTTGGCTGCACCTTCCGTCCACCCGACGCGCCTGGTTGCACTCACCGTGCAGCCAAAGCGGAAACAGGTTTCCGCAGTCCATACCTCATACCTTCATCAATTTGCCCGCCACTTCCGATCACACCCAGGTGCTTTCCCGACGATCCAAGGGGTCACGCGGGCCGCGTCACTCGTAGCCGAACGCCTTCACCGAAGGCTCAAGAACAGGCAGGAACGGTTCGAAATGCCGGGCGTAATGCTTCCAGCGACCAATCGAAGTCGTGTATAGCGGCTTGCTCACCGCCTCATACGTCGGCGAGGAAACCGCCTTGTCCTTGAGCCGTTCGCGGTAATCGAGCACCTGCGGCTCCCAGGGCAGCCCGAGAAATTCCAACGCCCGCCTCGCTTCCCGTTCCAAATCGCGGACGGCATCCTCGTAGCGAACCTCCAGCCACGGCGACGCGATGAGCTCGCGGAAACGCCGCCAGATGGCCATGTCGGAAGCGTAACGCCGGGCCGTGCGTTCCAGCGTGAGAAAGCAGACGCTGTTCGTGTTCATCGGCAGGAACTGCATGAAGCAGCTCAAAACCACGTCGCGCGGATCACGCAGCGCAATGAGCAGGCGCGTTTCCGGAAACAATCGGAGCACCGCCGGCAGCAGCAGCGTGAGCGTGGGATTCTTGTCGAGATGAACGCGCCCGCCAATCGGCTCGCCCAACGCCGACGCCATGTAGGCGAGATAACGTTCGCGTTGCGCGAGCAACCGGTCCCCCGGAATGGCATCCAAAATCTCCGCCTTCGGCAATGGATTCGCCGGGCTCTGCCACATGGCCGGGAAAATATCCCGGGCAAAGGCCTCGCGTTCATCCGAACTGATGAGCCCCGAATGACTGTCGAGCACCTGCTCCAGCAACGTCGTGCCCGACCTGGGAAAGCTGGCCAGCACCGCCGTCCTGTTGGGCTCGCACGCGCGCCTCTCCTCGGACCACTTGCGAAAATGCGCCGCGGTCACCGAATCCGCGAGATCGCCCAGGTGATGCAGCACGGCCTCCGACTCGCGTCGAAAGGGAGCCTCCCCGGCCAGCAGCAGTTCCTTGCACCGCATCATCGCGGCCATCGCCTCGTCATACTGCGCGTGACGGTCCAGCAGCTGCGCGATTTCCGACCACGCCTGCGCCCGGATCTCCGGATGCACGGAGTCCCCGCCGGCCAGCCGCCGCAAGATCGCTTCCGCGCCGGCCTCGTCCTTCAGCCGGCGCAGCAGGCGCGCTTTCACCAGCTCCGCCGCGTGATACGTCGGGTCGTCGCGCAGGCATTCTTCGATCAAGTTCAGCGCCTCCTCCAGGCGATGCCGGCGCTCATAGAGCAGCGACAATTCGAGCTGGGCATCGTGCAGGTTGCGGCTGAGCCCCAGCGCACGGCGAAAGCACAGCATCGCCTTTTCCGGACGGAAAATCATCCGGTAGCTCTGGCCGGCCAGGTGAAGGATCTGGGGATTATGGCCGCCCAGCTTGATCAGCCGGTCCAGCAATTCCTCGGCCCGCGAAATCTCGAACCGCGCACCGAACGCGCGGCTCGCATCCGTCAACGCCAGGCAGTTGCCCGGGCATTTGCGCACCGCCTTGTCGAAGAGAGCCAGCGATTCATCAAACCGGTTGAGCTGCCACAACGCCCTCGCCTGTTGAAGTTCGGGCAGGTCGGTCCCCAACGAGGTCGTGGTCGTGGCGGTTCCGCCCGGCGAGAGACGGCGCGCGGGCGCGCTTCGTTGGGAGCGTTTCGACATGGCGCCATGTTAAGCAAGGAACACGATTCTCCAAGCACAACACAGGCGCCGGACTGAAAGCAGGAAGACGGGGGCGGTTCCTGGAAAAAAGAGCGGGAACGGCGTCACCACCGTTCCCGTCTTACTTATGTTACCAACCAGCCGGCGATGTCTCCCGCCGGCAAATTCCCGCTTATGCCGCCGCCTCGTGATGCACCCAGTGAAAGGCGTGCTGCACCAGCTCGGTCGCGTTCTTCAGGTTGAGCTTGCTCTTGATGTACTCGCGGTAGGCCTCCACCGTGCGGACGCTGAGATGAAGCTGGCCCGCAATCTGGCGCGTGCTGCAGCCTTCGCCGATGAGGCGGAAGACTTCGAGCTCCCGGTCGGTCAATTGCTCGATGGGCGAGCTGATGACCTTGCCTTTGCCGCTGGCCATCTGCTGAAGCATCTTGCTCTTCATTTTTTCGCTCAGGAAAATTTCCCCCTGGAGCACCTTGCGAATGGCCACGAGCACCTGCTCGATCGCCTCCTCCTTCATGATGTAACCGAGGCTGCCGGCACGCAGCGCCCGCTCGGCGTAGAGCGATTCATCGTGCATGGAGAGCACCATCGTCGGCAGTTCGGGATAGCGCGCCTTGAGGTTCTTCACGAGCTCGATGCCGTTGCTGCCCTTGAGTGAAATGTCAATCACCGCGATGTCCGGGTTGAGCGTGCCGGCGAGGTCGAACGCCGTCGCGCCGTCCTCGGCCTCGCCGCAAATCATCATGTCCGCCTCCTGATTGATCAGGCGGCCCAGCCCGGCGCGGAGGATCGGGTGATCGTCCACGAGCAGAACCTTGATCTTGGGTTTCCGGTTAACGGCCGGCTCGGCCGCCGCCTTGGGAGTCTGTTCGGTCTCTTTCGCCTTGTTTTGTTTTGATTCAGTTTTCATCGCTAAGAGGATTAAAAGTGCAACTCACCACCGTGCCGCCGTGCTGGCCCGGATGAATCTCCAGGACGCCGCCAACCTTCTGCGCCCGGTAAGTCATGATTCGCAGGCCAAGGCCGCTCCGCCGCGCGCCTTCAGGCGGGAACCCGGCGCCGTCGTCGATAATCCGCAGCACGGCCCTCTCGCCCGCGGTGCCCAGCAAAATGCTCACCCGGTGGGCCTTCCCGTGTTTAACGGCATTATTGATGGCTTCCTGAGCGAGCCGGAAAAGATGCGTGGAGGCGTCGGGGTTGTTGACCACCAGATGACTGTCGCACTCGACCGTGCAGGAAATGTGAAACAGCTGCTCGGCCGTCTGCGCGAGATCCTTGAAGGACTGGCAAAGCTTGGTGGACTCGATCTCCACCGGGAACAGCCCGCGCGCCAGGTTGCGCGTCTGCGCCAGCGCCTCGATCACGAGCTTGCTGATCTCGGCCGCATCCGCCGCCTCCGCGAGCCCTTTCGCCGCGAGCTTCTTTTCCAGCGCGCGACTGAGAAACGTGATGCCGGTGAGATGTTGGCCGAGCCCGTCGTGAATGTCCTGCCCGATGCGCGTCTGAATTCGGTTGCTGCTCTCCACCACCTCCTTGTCGAGCACCTCACGATCCGTCACATCGCGAACCACCGCCAGCGCCGTGCCGGAACCCCGGAGGGCGATGCGCGTTTCAAAGTAGCGGAGCTTGCCGGGCAACAGATACTGGCAGCAGAACGTCTGCGCCGCGCCCGTCCGGAAAGCCTTCTCCAGATAATGCATCACCAGCTGGCCGATGTGCGTGGTGAGCAGATCCATGACGCGATGCCCGACCACCACCTCGGGCGTGAGCGAGAATTCGTTGTCCTTCGGGGCATGCAGGCCGAGGACGAGCCCGTCCTTGCGCAATTCGAAGATGAGATCGGAAACCGTGCTCAACAACGCCTGGTTGAATTCCTCGCTGCGGTGCAGGGCCTCGCGGACATGGGCGAGATCGGCAAACCCATCGTCAGGCTTGCCGCCCTCCGGAGGGCTCGTCACCGGATGGGCAACCGCGGTCCTTCCATTGGCCGGCCGGTTGCCCACGCTGCTGAAATCCTTTGCAGTGATCATGGGCGCACGTCAAAAATCCGTTCTCGATTGAAACATGTCGTGAAAGTTTAATCGGCAACGCTCCTTCAAAACCTTAGCCGACAGCCCGAACGACGCCGTAGGACTGGCTGAGAGTCTGGAACATGTCCCGCGCCGAGCCGGAACCATGCGGCAGGAAAGGAATTCAACCCTTGCGTCGGCGGAGTGCGCCCGTCCCCGGGCGCAGAAACGTCCGCAGGTCCGCCGGCATGGAATGATTCCGGGATCGCGGGCTTTCCCACCCTTCTGCGCCCGGGGACGGGCGCACTCCGTCACCTCATTTTCAAACACGCTCTCAGATATTCACGCCAAACAGCCGCTGGTATTCCTGCACGGCAAACCGGTCCGTCATGCACGCGAGATAATCGCAGACCGAGCGCGGCCATCCGTCTTTCTTCGCCCGATTCCGGAACTGCTCCCCAATTTCCACCGGGCGCTCCATGAAGTAGCGGAAGAGTTCCTCCAGCATCCGCACGGCCCGCCGGTTCGGCTCATGCACCTCGGGATTGTAATAGAGATTCTGGTAAAGATATTTCCTCAGCTCCAGATTGGCCAGGCGCCGCGCCGCGCTGTAGCGAATGAGCGGGCCGGCCTGCCTGCGGACGTCATCCGCGGACTTCACGCCCGACTCCGCAATCGCCGCTTCCGATGTTTCCACCACATCCTTCACCTGATCATCAATGATACAGCGGATGATGTAGTAGCGACGGCTTTCCTCCGGCAGTTCGCCAAATTCCTTCTTCACGCGCGCCGCCGCCTGGCGCCAGGCGCGGATGTCCTTGCCGAGCCTCTTTTCGCAAAGGAGCCGGGCGGACAAGCCGTCGTCGAGATCGTGGCTGTAATAGGTGATTTCGTCCGCCAGGTTCGCGACCTGCGCTTCGAGCGAGGAGGATCGCGCCTTGAATTCAGGCCGCTGCCCCGGACGATCATAGCTCGTGAAATGCTTTGCCAGTCCTTCGCGCACTTCCCACGACAAGTTCAGACCTGGAAACAGGGGATACTTCTGCTCGAGGAACTCGACCACGCGCAAACTCTGGCGGTTATGCTCGAAGCCCCCGTGCTTTCGCATCAGGCGATCCAGCGCCACTTCGCCGGTGTGACCGAACGGTGAATGCCCCAGGTCATGCGCGAGCGCGATGGTCTCGGTAAGATCTTCGTTGAGCCGCAGCGCGCGGGAGATGTTCCGGGCGATGGCCGCGACTTCCATCGTGTGCGTCAGGCGCGTGCGCAGATGATCGCCGGTGCCATTGAGGAAGACCTGCGTCTTGTATTCCAGCCGGCGGAAGGCGCGCGAATGAATGACGCGATCCCGGTCGCGCTGGTACTGCGTCCGCAATTCCGGCGGCGCTTCCTTGTGCATCCTGCCGCGGCTGTCGGCGCTGAACTGGGCGTAGGGCGCCAGCGTGCTCCGCTCGCGCTGCTCCAGCTCCGTTCTATAACAAGGCATCGTTTTCTCCCCTCAAGCCGGGACCGTTGCAGACCGCGCCGGGCTCGCTCTGAGATTCTTCAACTCGCCAGAACCTCCTGCACCGAGATCCCTCGCAGCTCGAACAGCCGCCGGATCGTGTCCTCGATCAAATTGTTCGGACACGAGGCGCCGGCCGTGATGCCCACGGTGATGTTCCCCGCCGGCAGCCAGTCCTTTGTCTCCACTTCCTTGTGTTGATGCTGGTTGTAATGCTGGATGGATTTGTCGGAGACCATCTTCGCCGCGTTCTTGATGAAGAACGTCGGAAGCTTCGCCTCCCCCATCTCCGCGAGGTGCGACGTGTTCGAGGAATTGTAACCTCCGATCACCAGCAGCAAGTCCAGCGGCTGCGCCAGCAGCTTTTGCAGCGCATCCTGACGGTCCTGGGTCGCACCACAAATCGTGTCGAAAAAGCGAAAATGCCTGTCCAGCTCCGCCGCGCCATACCTCTTTTCCATCGCCGAACGCAGGCGGCGCTGCACCTCCTCCGTCTCGCCACGCAGCATCGTCGTCTGGTTCGCCACGCCCACCGCGCTCAAATGCACATCCGGATCGAAGCCCGCCGAATACGCGCCCTTGAACTTGTTCAGGAACTCCTGCTTGTCGCCGCCATTGAGGATGTAATTGCAGACGTAATCCGTCTCCGCCAGCGTGAACACCACGAGGTAATGCCCGCCGCCATTGGCCGTCGCGCGCGAGCTGGTCGCCTTCGTCTCCTCATGCCACGCCTTGCCGTGAATGATGCTCGTCACCGAGTCGTTCGCGTACTGCCGGACGCGCTTCCACACGCTCATCACGTCGCCGCAAGTCGTGTCCACGAACTGGCAGCCGCGCTCCTTGAGCTGGT
>JBDHQG010000260.1:0-6416 GCA_039806925.1 Limisphaerales bacterium | reverse complement strand
CTCGCTCTCCGTCACGCGCGATTCCTTTGGCTTCACCGGCGCCGGCCCCGAGGACTCGGGCTTGAACAGCACGGCGTACTCCGAAATCGCCCGCACCTACCAGGCCCTCCGCGCCAATCCCGAGTTCCGCCTGCTCCTGGCCGACCGCATCCAGAAACACTTCTTCCAGGGCGGCGCGCTCACTGGCGTGAACATCAGCAACCGCTTCGACCAGCTCCGCCGCGATCTGCTCGGCGTCATCCCTTCGATGGACACCGAAATCCTGGCCTGGGCCCGGGATCGCCTGCCGATCATCATGACGCAGTTCAACACCTACGGGCTCTATGGCTACTCCAATGCGCTCCACGGCGTCTATGCCTCGTCGAACGCGCCCGTCTTCAACCAGCATGGCGGACGAGTCGCCCCCGGATTCGCCGTGACGCTGGCCGCGCCGATTCCCGGCAGCGCGATCTACTACACCCTCAACGGCGCCGATCCCCGCGTGATGTTCACCAGCGCCATCTCGAACGACGCCCGGCTCTACACCGGCCCCGTCGTGTTGAATCAACCGGTGCAGATTCGCTCGCGGGCGTTGTTGAACGGAACCAACTGGAGCGCGTTGAACGAAGCGTCCTTCGATGTCGCGCGCGCGGGAATTCCGCTGCGCATCACCGAACTGCACTACAACCCGGCGGACAGCGCGACCAGCGAGTTCCTCGAATTGCAGAATATCGGCGGCGCGCCCGTTGACCTCGGCGGGATGTATTTCGACGGCATCACCTTCACCTTCAACACCGGCACCTCGCTCGCGCCCGGCGCACGGCTCGTGCTCGCGACCGACATCAATCCCGCCGCGTTCGCCGCGCGATACCCCGGCGTCGTGGTGTCCGGTCACTACGGCGGCAGCCTGAACAATGGCGGCGAGCGCATCACGCTCTTTGATCGCTCCGGCAACATCATCACGTCCGTGGACTACGATGACGCCGGCGCATGGCCGGCGCAGGCCGACGGCGGCGGGCGCTCGCTCGAAATCACCGATGCCGGTGGCGACCCCGACGATCCGGCCAACTGGCACGTCAGCAGCGCCAACGGCGGCAGCCCCGGCACGATCAATTCAGCGGTGCCCCCGCCCGAGATCCGCCTCAGCGAGGTGATGGCCGACAACGGCGGCGCGGTGAATCACGAAGGCACCTTCCCGGACTGGATCGAAATCCAGAACACCGGCGCCACCGCCGCGAATCTTTCCGGCTGGTCGATCACGGATGACGCGAACGCGCGGAAATTCGTCCTGCCCGCCGGCACGGTGCTCGCCACGCAAAGTTACCTGACGCTCTGGTGCGACGGCACCACCAGCACCGCTTCCGGGCTGCACACAGGCTTCGCCTTGAATCGCTCCGGCGGCACCGTCGCGCTCTTCGACGCCGCCACGAACCGGGTGGATGTTTTCAGCTACGGATTGCAACTTACGAACCTCACCGCCGCCCGCGTTGACGGCGCGTGGCAGCTGGCCAATCCGACTCCGGGTGCCGCGAACAGCGCGGCGGCGACGGCACCCGCGAGCGATCTGGTGATCAATGAATGGCAGGCGAATGCGCCGGCCGGCCAGAGTGACTGGATCGAGCTCCACAATCCGGCGGCGGCACCGGTTGAGCTTCGCGGCATCTACCTTTCCAACACCTCCGCCGTCCACCGGGTCAGTTCGTATTCCTATGTCGCCGCCGGCGGATTCGCACAGTTTTTTGCGGACGAGCAGGCCGGCCTCGACCATCTGGATTTCAAACTCGCCGGCGCCGGCGGCACAATCGTCCTACTTGACAACGCCGCCGCCGAGCTGGATCGCGTGTCCTACACGAACGCCCTCGAAGGCGTGACGCGCGGACGTTTTCCCGACGCAGCTGCGAACATCGTCAGCTTCCCCGGCAGCGCGAGTCCCGGGGCGAGCAATTACGTGAACAACTACACCGGACCCGTCTTGAACGAAGTCTTCGCGCGCAACCAAAACATGGCGCTGAACGATGGCCGCATCGTGGACTACGTGGAGATCTTCAATCCAAACGCCGCGCCCGCATCGCTCGCCGGCATGAGCCTGAGCGTCAGCACGCCGGAGCCCGGCCAGTATGTTTTCCCGATCAACTCGGTCGTTCCGGCAAACGGACATCTGGTCGTTTGGTGCGACGGCACGCGCGCCGCCTCGTTCCTCGCGAGCGATCTCAACACCGGCCGCCCGCTCGATGGCGAGAGCGGCGGCGCGTATCTCTTCAACGCGCAGGGGCAGCTCGTGAACTCCATCGAGTATGGCTTCCAGGTCGCGGACCTTCCGATCGGCCTCTCCGGCGGCAGCTGGCGCTTGCTCTCCGCCGCCACGCCCGGCGCGCCGAATGCCTCCCCTGCCCTGCTCGGCACGAACCGCGTGCTGCGCATCAACGAATGGATGGCGAACCCGGTGGATGGCGCGGACTGGTTCGAGCTCTACAACGGCACGAACCTTCCGGTCGAACTGAGCGGGCTGACGTTGACGGACGATCCGACCGCGCTCGGGTTCGCCCAGTTCCGGATTCCGCCGCTGAGCTTCATCGGCGCCGGAGGTTTTGTGAAATGGATCGCGGACGGCATCGCGGGTGCAGGCCGGGACCACGTCAATTTCAGCCTCAACGAGGCCGGCGATTTCCTCGGGCTCTATGCCAATCCGGTCCCGACGAACTTCGTGCTCATCGACGCCGTCGCCTTCGAGGCGCAGATGTCCGGCGTTTCCGAAGGCCGCCTGCTGGATGGCCAGCCGACGGCCAGCCGGTTCCCCGGCTCCGCCTCCCCCGGAGCCAGCAATTACCGGGCGCTCCCGGACGTGCGCATCAACGAAGTGCTCGCGCGCTCGTCCACTTCCGGGGGAACGGTCGAGGCCGCGGTCGAGCTGCACAATTCATCGGCGGCGGGCGTGAACATCGGCGGATGGTTCCTGAGCGATGACGTCACGAACTTCAAGAAGCTCCGCATCGTGGACGGCACCATCCTTCCGGCGGGCGGCTATCTCGTCCTCACGCAAAGTCAGCTCACCGCGTCGGGCATCGTCCTCGGCAGCGACTTGGCGGGCGAACTGTGGCTGTCGGAAATCGACGCGACAGGAGCTCTCACCGGCTCCCGCAACGGCGCGAAGTTCGGCCCGTCCGAACACGGCGTTTCCTCCGGCCCGGTGATGACCACGGTGGGAGTGGACTTCGCGCCATTGTCCACGCCCACCCTCGGCCAGCCGAACACCGCGCCGCGGGTCGGCCCCGTCATCATCTCGGAAATCATGTATCACCCGGAGACGGGCGCGGCGGAATACGTCGAGCTCCAAAACCTCTCGGCAAGCCAGCTGGCGCTGATGGCCTACGATTACTCGCCGGTTCTCCGCACGAACACATGGAGATTGTCCGGCGGTGTCGAGTTCGCGCTCCCGCTCAACGCCTCGATCAGCTCCAACGGCCGGCTGTTGATCGTGGACTTTGATCCGGCGGACGCCGCCGCGCTCAACGCGTTTCGCGCGCGCTACAACATCCCGGTGAACGTCCCGATCCACGGGCCGTTCAGCGGCAAGCTCGACAACGCGGGAGAAAGCGTTTCGCTCCTGATGCCGAAGTTCAATCCACCCAACAGCAGCATCACCAACGGCGCTCCTTACGTCCGCGTGGACCACGTCGAGTTCGACAACGCCGCACCGTGGCCCGTTGGCGATGCGGATGGCGGCGGACTCTCGCTGCAACGTCTCGCCGGTTCGCGCCATGGCAATGAGCCGACGAACTGGGTCGCGGCCGTCCCCACGCCGGGCACGGCGAACGCGGGCGGCGTGGTTGCGTCGCCCACGATCACCTCGTCGCCGGCAAACCGTTCCGTGCTGGAAGGCGATTCGATCACGCTGGCCGTGAGCGCAGCCAGCCCGGAAACACCCTCGTTCCAGTGGCGCTTCAACGGCATCGCCGTGCCGGAGGCCACCAATGGCGCGTTGAGCATCGGATATGTGTTGCTGAAGGACGACGGCGTGTACGACTGCGTGGTGAGCAATCCGGGCGGCGCGGCCGTGAGCGGCGCGGCCCGGTTGTCCGTGCTGGCGTCGCCCCGCGTGCTCATCCCGCCCAATTCGTTGACGAACCGCACGGGCAGCAACGCGACGTTCTCCGTGATCGCCCGCGGCTCCACGCCGCTGAGCTATCAATGGCGGCTGAACGGCTCCACCCTCGCCGGAGCCACGAATCCCACGCTCAGCCGCAGCAGCATCCTAGTGGCGGACGACGGCGAATATGACGTGCTCATCGCCAACCAGGTGGCGACGGCGATGGCCTCGGCCCGGCTCGTCGTGCTGAGCAACACCGTCATCACCGTGCCACCGCCGCTGAACATCAGCGCCGTCACCAGCTCGTTCTTCACGGTCAGCATCGAGGCGGCGGGGAATCCCCTGCCGTTCAGCTATGACTGGCGGCGCGGCTCGTTGCCGGTGCTGAGCAACGAGGTGTTTTCGCGGACGAGTTTCGTGACCTTGCAGGCGCCGACGAACGTCGTTTCCAGCCAGTCTTACCGCGTGGTGGTCCGCAATTTCGCGAATCCCGGCGTCTCGGCGAATGTCCAGTTCTTCGTCACCACGCTGGTGGATTCCGATGGCGACGGCATTCCGGACAGCTGGGAGAACGCCCACGGTCTCAACCCGGCCAGCGGCGGGGACGGCGGCGCGGACGCGGATGGCGACGGGCGCAGCAATTATCAGGAGTACCTCGCCGGGACGAATCCGACGAATGCGTTGAGCGGGCTGGTGGCGGAGATTGGTGCCGCGGCGGGACGGGCGACGGTGAGTTTTCCGGCCATCTCCAACAAGACGTATTCGATCCAGTTTCAGGACCGGCTGGGAGCCGGCTGGCAGAATCTGGCCGGCGTGCTGGCCCTGGGGAGCAACCGGGTGGAGGTCTTCCAGGACAGTTCGGTTACCACGAACCGCTTTTACCGGGTGGTGACGCCCCGGCAACCGTGAAATAAATCCGCCCCGCTCGCCATCGGTTTCCACGCGATCAGATGATCACGCCACGGATGTTCACGCCAAAATCCCGCGCACGATTTCGCCCTCCACATCCGTCAGGCGATAGTCGCGGCCCTGGAAGCGGTACGTCAGGCGCTCGTGGTTGAACCCGAGCTGGTGAAGCAGCGTCGCCTGGAGGTCATGCACGCTCACCTTGTTCTCGGCGACGCTGAACCCCAGCTCGTCCGACTCGCCATACATCGTCCCGCCCTTCACGCCGCCGCCGGCCACCACCATCGTGTAGCAGTCCGGGAAATGATCGCGGCCCAGGATGTCGCCCTTGGCCGTGCGCCCTTCGCGGAACGGCGTGCGGCCGAACTCCCCGCCGAGCACCACGAGTGTTTCGTCCAGCAAGCCGCGCTGGCGGAGATCCTTCAGCAGCGCCGCCACCGGGCGATCCATCGTCGCGCACTTCTTCGTGAGCCCGTCGCGGATGTCCTCACCCGGGCTTGTGCCGTGGAAATCCCAGCCCCAGTCGAAGAGCTGCACGAAGCGCACGCCTTGCTCGACGAGTCGCCGCGCGAGCAGGCAGTTGTTCGCGAAGCTCGATTCGCCGGGCTTCGCGCCATACGCGGCGATGGTGGGCGCCGGCTCGCGCGAGATGTCCATCACCTCGGGCACGGACATCTGCATGCGGAACGCCAGCTCGTATTGCGCGATGCGCGTCTGCGTTTCGGGATGACCGAGCTCGCCCGCCTGGATTTCGTTCAGGTCGCGCAACGTATCGAGGCTCATGCGGCGCAGCTCGCGATCCATCCCGGCGGGATCGGACGCGTAGAGCACAGGATCTCCCTTCGAGCGGCATTGCACGCCCTGGAAGACCGAGGGGAGGAAGCCGCTGCCGAACGAGTTCTTGCCGCCGTTGGGCTGCACGCCGCTGGAGATCAGCACGACGAAGCCGGGCAGATTCTGGTTCTCCGTGCCGAGACCATACGTCACCCACGCGCCCATCGACGGACGGCCCGGGCGCGGCGAGCCGGTGTAAACGAGCAGCTCGGCCGGCGCGTGATTGAACTGGTCGGTCGTCATCGAGCGGATGACGCACAGCTCGTCCGCGACGGAATGCAGGTGCGGAATGGCGTCGGACATCCAGACGCCGCCCCGGCCGTGCTGCGTGAAGGTGCGCCGTGTGCCGAGCAGCTTCGGCGTGCCGGAGGTGAACGCGAACCGCTTGCCCTTGAGGAAGGCGTCCGGGCAATCCTGTCCGTCCCGCTTCACGAGCTCGGGCTTGTAGTCGAACAAATCAAGGTGCGGCGGCGAGCCGGTGAGATGCAGGTAGATGACGTGCCTTGCCTTCGCCGCGAAATGGGGCACGCGCGGAGCAAGCGGATTCGCCGGCGCAGTGATCCGGGCGGCGAGACTGCCTTTCAGCAACGACGACAACGCGATTGCCCCC
>JBDHQG010000259.1:0-6431 GCA_039806925.1 Limisphaerales bacterium | reverse complement strand
CGTCGGCGTGCGCGCGGATTACTATTGCTTCGATGTCGATGGAAACGATCCCGCGAACTCCGGCCACGAGGACGACGCCATCGTCAGTCCGAAGGGCAGCTTGATCTTCGGCCCGTGGGCGGACACGGAATTTTATCTCAGCGGCGGACTCGGCTTCCATAGCAACGACGGTCGCGGCGTGACGGCCCCGAGCGATCCGGCGGATCCATTGGTGCGAACTTACGGCGCGGAGGTGGGCGTGCGCTCGACGCTCGTGCCCGGCCTGCACAGCACGCTGTCGGCGTGGTGGCTGGACATCGATTCGGAACTCGTCTTCGTGGGCGACGCGGGCGCGACCGAGGCGAGCCGCCCGAGCCGGCGCTACGGCGTGGAGTTCGCGAACTACTACACGCCGGCGCCGTGGATGACGCTGGACGCGGACTTCTCGTTCTCGCACGCGCGCTTCCGCGACAGCGATCCGGCTGGACGCCATGTTCCCGGATCGGTGGAGAGTGTGTTCGCGGCGGGCGTCACGTTTCAACAGGAGGGCGGGCGCGGATTCTTCGGCGGACTGCGGCTGCGCTACTTCGGGCCGCGGCCGCTGGTCGAGGATGATTCACGGCGCTCGGACGGAACAATCTTGTTGAGCGGCAATGCCGGCTGCCGGTTCAACCGCAACTGGACGCTCTCCGCTGAGGCGTTCAACCTGCTGGATCGCGAGGACAGCGAGATCGATTACTTCTACGAGTCGCGTCTCACGAGCGGAGGCGTCGCAGCGGAGCAACGGCATTTTCATCCTGTTGATCCCATCTCCTTCCGCCTCGTGCTGACCGCGCGGTTCTGACAGGGGCGCCGGACTCGCGGCGCGGAAGAGCTCGATCACGGCTGGCGTTGTTCTGCCGTCGCGTTGTCGAGGGCGCGGCGGACGGCGAGGCAGAACTGATCCGGCGCGACCGGCTTGTGGAGATAGTCGCAAAAGCCCGCGGCCACGGACTGGTCCGGCGTGAGGCTGGTGGTGTAGCCGCTGCAGACGATGACGGGAAGCCGGGGGCGGAGGGCAAAGATTTCGCGGGCGAGGTCGGCGCCGGAATGCTTCGGCATCGAATAGTCCGTGATGACGAGATCGAAATCTGACGGCGAGCGCCGGAAGAGTTCCAGGGCCGCCGTGGCGTCCGTGCAGGCGGTGACCCGGTAGCCGGCGCGGGTCAGGATTTTCTCGCTGACCGCGAGCAGCGCGCCCTCGTCGTCCACGAGGAGGATGCGCTCAGTGCCCCGGAGGAGCCCGGGCTGGCGGGGCTGATCGCGGGCGGTGTCGCCGGTTTTCCGGTTCGCCGGGAGAAGGATGGTGAAGGCGGATCCTTTGCCGGGGGAACTTTCCACGCGGATGGCTCCGCCGTGGGCCGAGATGATGCCGTGGGCGACGGACAGTCCGAGGCCGGTTCCCTGGCCCGGCCCCTTCGTGGTGAAGAACGGCTCGAAGATGCGTTCGACGATGGCGGGCTCCATGCCGCAGCCGTTGTCGCGTATTTCGATCATCACCTGCGGCGGGGCATCAGCGCCCAGGCCGGGGCGTTCGCGGACGGTGACATCGACCTGGCCCGGACGGTTGCCGATTGCCTGGGAGGCGTTGGTGACGAGGTTCATGATGACCTGCTGGATCAAGGTGGGATCGGCGTGGATGACCGGCAGGGGCGCGTGGACGGTGGTCTTGAGGTCGATGAATTGCGGCAGGGCGGCGCGGAGGAGGCGGGAGGTTTCGGCAACCAGCGGTTCCAGGGAGATGTTCTTGCGCTGGTATTCCTCGCGCCGGCTGAAGGTGAGGATCTGCTTCACCAGATCCCTGGCGCGGTGGCTGGCCTTCAGGAGGTCGTCGATGTTGGCCAGCGCCGGGGGGTTGTTGATCGAATCAAGCCTGGCGAGTTCGGCGCATCCGATGATGGCGCCGAGGATGTTGTTGAAATCATGCGCGACGCCGCCGGCAAGGGTGCCGATGGCTTCCATTTTCTGCGACTGGCGAAGTTGTGCTTCCAGCTTGTGCTGGACGAGTTCGCCGTGCTTGCGCTCGGTGATGTCGCGGAAGTTGCAGACGATGGCCCGAAGGCTGGCATCTTCGAGCCGGTTGGTGTCGGCGGTCTGGATCCAGCGCGTGGTGCCGTCCCGGTGGCGGACGCGGATTTCCAGCTCCGCATGGGCGTCGGGCGTCCTGCCGAGGAGGGCACGATGCGATTCATAGGCGGGCAGATCATCGGGCAGGATGATTCTACTGGCGGGCTGGCCGGCGAGTTCCTCGACGGTGTAGCCGAGGATCCGCGTGACGGCGGGGCTGATGTAGGTGCAGATGCCGGAGGCGTCGTGGAGGGCGAGGCAGTCGAAGGAGTGCTCAATCGCCATGCGGAACCGCGACTCGGCCGCCCGGAGTGCCGCGAAGGAACGCTCGCGCTCAATGCGGACTCCGGCGGATTCCGCGAAGAGTTTCAAAATGGGTTCATAGTCCGGCGGCGGAGCCCAGGGCTGGTCGTGCATGAGGATCACGAGTCCCAGGGGATTGCGCCGGCTGTCGAGAATGCTGCTGGCGAGGTAGCTCTCGATCTTCAGGCCGGCGAGGACGGGAGCCTCCGGATATTTCTCATGGGCACGGGCGGGAACGTAGTGGATGCCGTTGGCCAGGGCTTCGTCGCACGGGGTGCTGGCCAGCGCCTGTTCAATGTGGGCGGCGGGTTGATCATCCGCCGAGATGCCGAGCGTCCTGATCCAGCCGGGTTTGCCGGGGGCAGGTTCGGCGACGGCTGCGTAGCGCGTTTGAAACAGGCGCGCGAGCTGTTGCGCCAGTTTGAAATAAAATTCCGCGCTGGAGGCGATGTTGATGCACGAGACCAGCACCCGCAGACCGTTCTCAACGCGACGGCGGGCGGAGATGTCGTGGTTGAGAGAGAGGAGACATGGCTCGCCGGCGATGGTGATGGGCTCGATCGACGTCAGCATGACATGGACGCGGCCCGCCTTGTCGACATACTCGCACTCCACATCCCTGGCGCAGCCGTGAGCTTCGACCTGCCGGAGAATCTCGGATCGCTTTTCGGGGTGGACCCACAGATTCAGGGAAAGGGAGGTTTGCCCGATGGCCTCCTCCCGTGAGTAGCCCAGGGTTTCGGTGAAACGCGCATTGACGTCGAGGTATCGACCGTCGGAGCGGCGTGAGATGACGGTGATGGCCGGGCTCAGATCGAAGGCCTTGGCAAAACGTTCTTCGCTCAGCCGCAAGGCTTCCTCAGCCTGTTTGCGGCGGGTGATGTCTTGGAACGCGCCATGCAGGCGGATGGCCCTGCCGTTGACGATTTCAGCGGTGCCCTGGGCCCGGACCCACCGGCGGTTGCCCCGGGCGGTGACGAAGGGCAGTTCGAGATCCCATGGTCTTCCGGTTTCGGAGGCTTCGCGCACGGCGGCGGCAATCATCGGGCGGGCTTCTGGCGCGTAAAAGGCGATGGCTGATTCGACCACCGGCGTGAAGTCCGAGGGCAGCTCGTGAATCCGGAAGACCTGGTCGGACCACACCAGGCAGCCATCGTGAAGGTCCAGCGACCACGCGCCAATTTCGGCGAGCTGCTCCATCTCGTTGAGCAGATCGTTCTGCTGTTGCAGGGCGCGCTGGCTTTCCTGAATCGATTCCTCGTCCCGCGCGCGCCGGATGCAGATGGCGGCGGTGTGGGTTGCCGTCTGCAGGAGGCGCCGGTGCTCCTCGGAGGGCCGCCCCGGCCTGCGGTAATACATGGCAAACGTCCCGAGAATCCGGTGCTGGGCGTCGAAGATGGGGGTCGACCAGCAGGCACGCAGGCCATGCGGGAGCAACCAGTCCCGGATCCCGTTCCATTTTGAATCCGTCAAAATGTCCTCAACAACGACAGGTTCGCCAAAGTGCGCCGCCGTTCCGCATGAGCCCGCTTCTGGGCCGATCTCGATCCCGTCGACCTTCCGGTTGTATTCTTCAGGAAGACTCGGGGCGGCACTCAGCCGGAGATGTTTGCCATCCCTGGACAGGAGGAAGATGGAGCAGAGCAAACCCTCGGCCTGCGCTTCGACTCCAAGGACGAGTCGCGCCAGCGTTTCATCCAGCCGCGCGCCCTGGGCGATCATTTCGAGCACCTGGTTTTGCGCGGTGCGAAGCGCCTCGGCCTTCTTGAGATCCGTGATGTCGTTGTTGATCCCGAGCAGGCAAGGTTCGCCGCCGAGCATAATCTTCTCGACGGAAAGCAACACGGTGTGGAGCGCCCCCGATTTGGCCCGGAACTGGCACTCGACGTTGCGAACCGATTGTCCGTGCAAAATGGGCTCGAGAATGGTCTTCCGTTCCTCGGGATGAACCCAAATCCCCAGCTCCATGGCGGTGTGGCCCAAAACTTCGTCCCGGGTGTACCCCATGAGCTGGGTGAACCGTTCGTTCACGTCGATGTAACGCCCGTCGGATTCCCGAGTGATGACGACAATCGCCGGGCTCGCGTGAAAGGCCCTGGCAAACCGTTGTTCGCTGTCACGAAGGGAAACCTCCGCCCGTTTCCGATCCGTGATGTCCTGGTTGATTGAAAGGATGCACTGGCGTCCGCCCAGCGCGACGCGCTGGAGCGAGCCGAGCAGCGTGTGCCGGCACCCGAACTTGTCGACAATGTCGTATTCCACCTGGTGAGCCGGGGTGCCAAGCGCCATCTGTTCGGTGATCTTTTTGCGAAGCTCCGGGTCGGCCCACAGCCCCAGCTCCGTGGCGGTGCGGCCAATGACCTCGTCGCGGCGATAGCCCGTCGCGTCCAGCAGCCGCTGATTGACGTCGATGAAGACGCCGTCGGGAAAGCTGGTGATGGCGGAAATCGCAGGGCTGGAATGGAACGCGGTCGAAAAAAGTTCCTCGGTTTCGCGCAGGGCGCGTTCCCATTCCTTCCGGGCGGTGATGTCGATCAGAATGCCGCGCAGGAAGCGCGATCCGTCCGCCTTCGTCTCCACCGCGACCTTGTCGTCAAACCAGATGAAGCCGCCGTCCGCCTTGAGGAACCGGTATTGCAACTCATGGTTCAACCCCTTGCTCGTCTCAGCGGCGCAGTAGGCGATCGCGAATTCGCGATCTTCCGGGTGCAGGCATTCGTTCCAGAACCCCTTGGTCAGCCATTGTTCCAGCGGGTAACCCAGCCGCGCGGCCTGGGGCGAGACGTAGCACATGCACTCGGTTTGCGGATCAAATTCCCAGACGATGGCCTCGACTTGCTCGACCAACAGGCGGTAACGCCGCTCGTTGTCCGCGACTTTTTTTTGCATCGCCTCGCGCTCCCCGATCTCCCGCTGGAGCTTTGCGTTCGCCGCTTCGAGCTCCCCCGTCCGGGCCTTGATGCGTTTCTCCAACTCGCTGTTCAGGAGGACAAGCTCGCGGTCCTGTGCCTCCAGGCGGACGTTGAAATCCTTGAGCCGCCGGTGAGCGATCCCCAGCGCCACCAGGCCGGCGCTCAACGCCAGGGAAAGGCCGCCCACAATGGCAATGGTGGCGCCGATGGACAACGGGCCGCGGCTGAGAACCTGGATGTCGTCCGGATCGACGACGATGATGCGGGGCGCGTTTTCCGGGCCGTCCCCACCCCTTGCCCGGAGGATGCCCGTCACGGACAGACGCGAGCCGGCGGCCAGCGGATGGACTGAACTTCCCGCCGGGAAGCGCCGCCTGGCCTCGAAACTGGTGTCGCCCTCCTGAAGGATCAGGATGTCACCGTAATCCGTCGGGATGCTGTGAAGAAAATTGCCCCGCGCCGTCACCCGCTGCCCGTGCCGGGCACTTTCGTACAATTGCCGGGCCGCAAGATGGACCGGCGTCGGAACCCGCCCCGGTGCGCTGGACAAAATGCTCAAGAGCGAAAGCCGTCGCTCCTGGCGTTCTGTTTTCGGGGCGCCCAGCAGTTCGAGGGATTGACCGATGGTGACGGCGGGAGGGAAACCACAGTAAACGTTCAGCCCGCCCTCGGAATCGCTCAGCCAGAAATCTTCGCTTCCCACCGCCGTCACAATTCCGTGGGTTCGCACGAATGGACTGGTGACGCCGCCCGCCTGCGAGATCGGAATCCGCGGCAATGCCCGCGCGATCTCGGCCGCCGAGGCGGTGGACGGAGGCGCGTTCGTCTGGGTCACGGCCGCAGGCGCGGCCTGGGCGTAAAGATGGACCGCGGAAAAAAATAAAAATGAAAAAGCTGAAGCCAGAATTCCGACGCCAGAGTTCATCTCCGGCGATGGAACCAGAATTTGCCCAGGTCGTCAGCAAATTCGTTGAAGCGCGAGTTGGAACGGGCGCATCTGAAGGGCCGGTTGCCCCGGGGGCGCGGCCTTCAGGCCGCTTCGACATCCATATGACAGGCGAGAAACGATGGCTCTACAGCCTACCAGCGTGGAAGCGGCGTCAACGCCGCGCTCCGGCCCGCTGGCAAACG
>JBDHQG010000258.1:0-6434 GCA_039806925.1 Limisphaerales bacterium | reverse complement strand
GTCGCCTTCTCATCCGTCTCGAATTCCTTCAGCGCGTCCGCAGTGCCGGGCCCGACCGGCTTGAGTTTCAGCTTCGCGTTAAACTCCGCGCGCCGGACGATCTTCAACGGAATCTCCAGCTTGCCGTTGGCCGGGGCTTCCCACGTCTTCCGTTCCGCCGGAACAATCGAGAGCGGCGCGGTTTCCTTGCTCGTGATCGAGAGCGCGAACTCGCGTGTCAGCCGGGACTCCGGGCGCTCGGTGTCCGCGTTGCCGACCGGGAACACCATCGTGCCGCCGCGCATCTCGCGGACCACTTCCTTGTCGCCGATCTTCGCCCTGCCGACCAGGCGCACGGGACCGGTGAAATCCGGCGCGTCCTCCGCGGCGGTGAGCAGGATGAAGTCGGACGTCTTCCCGGCCGGAATGACATCGCCCTCGAAGATCAATCCCGGCGGCGCATTCTCCAGCACGAGATTGATGTCGCCGTTGAAGCCATCGCGCCGGAACGCCATCACGCGCAGCGTCATCGTTTCGCCGCGGCGCAACACCGGCACGCCCACATCGATGTTCTTCGCATCGGCCTTGTATTTCGGCACCACGTTCAACGCCGCGAGCCGGAAGTCCGGCGCTTCACGACGAATGCTAAGGCGGTAGATGAAGCGCGGGCTCTTCTCGGCGCGCTGGAACAGGTCGCGCACCATCACGCGATACGTTCCTGCTTCCTTCGCCTCGAACCGGCCAGCCGGGTCGCGCGACGCGGTGTTGAACTCGCGCTCGCCCAGGTTCGTATCCTGGTCGGCGAGTTCAAGGACGTCCGTCGATTGTTCCTCGCCCTTGTCATTCTTGGTCACGCGTTGCACGAGCACGAACGGATCAGTGAGCAGGCCGAGCCGTTGTGAGAAGACTTCGATCCAAAACACGTCTCCGGCCTTCGCCTCGAACGTGAACCAGTCCTGTTCCGTCGCCGGAAAGAACTGGCCGGAGACTTCGCACGGTGGGGTGATGCGCTGGGCTTTGGCGGGCGAATTGTTCGGCTCCTGCTCGACGAGCACGGGCGCGGTCGCGAGGCCGAGCAGTAGCGGGTTCGACAGACCTTTCGGTGATTTGAGCCGATACTCGAAACCATCCACCGTCACATCCGAGGGCCGCAGCAAGAGGCCGGGATTCAACCGGCGCACCTTGTCCTCCGTCGGGAACGCAACCTCAACCGTCACCTGTTCCAGCGGCTTGCCGGCGACGGAAAAATCCTTCGCGGGTTTCCCGCCCGGAAGATTGCGGCCGTAAAACGTCACGTTTGTCTTCGTGCCCGGCAGCCCGGCGGCGGGCAGCGCGAAATCAATGCGCGGCCCGGTCGAGAGCGTGAGGCGGTAGAAATAATCGTCGCCACCACGATACATGAAGTCCGAGAGCTTGAGCGTGTAACTGCCGTCCGCCGGCGCGATGAAGTCGATGAAGCCGCCGGTGCGGGAACGTTCGAGCTCGCGGCCCGCGCTGTCGTTCACGGCGAGAACCGGGTCGAGACGCGAGTCGATGCTCTCGGCGAGGCATTCGATGATCACGCGCTGCGACTTCTTCGCCGCAAAGCGAAACCAACTCACGGCGTTGGCGGCGATGCGGCCGTTAATCGTCGTTTCGAGTTTCAGCTCCGAGACGCTCGCAGTGGACGTGTTCGTCGTGGGCGCGATGCTTTCCGATAAATGGCCGACCACGAACGTGCGCGGGTTCGACATGCCGAAGCGCCCGACGAAGCGCGCCTCGTAAATTCCAGGCGGAACATTCGACGCGATGGTCACCGTGAACACCCCGCCATCACCTTTCGGCACCGCGCTCAGGCCCGAGTGCGAGAAATGGATCTTCGTCGGGTCATCGAGATTCGAACCACCGGCGGTGATTTCCAGTGTGCTGCCGGATTTGCCACCGGGCGGGAAGATGGTGTTCACCCGCGCGAGCGGGAGCTGCGCGAACGTCGAGACGGCCATCGCCGCGATTCCAAACGCAGCCACCCGCAGCATGTTCGCAAGCCCGGAACGGCGCAGAACAGCGACGGCGGCGGCTTTACTCGACAACAATGCGTTGGTCGCGATGGATGGCATGGAAATCAGACGTCAGGCGTTGGATTTATTCGTAGCAATTTTCATTTTCCAGCACACCACAGAAATTGTGGTCCGTCGTGTTATCAGTTCGTGACAGCACGGTTGGTGTTTTTTAGGGTTTCAGTGTGTCGAGCGCAGTCATTACCAATCCAAGAGCAAGACAGGAGGAACTCGGACAGTTCCTCACCGCGACGCCTGTGGCTGACTTTATGGCTTCAATGTTCAGGCCGCTTCCGCGAACGGTGCGCTTGCTGGATGCAGGAGCTGGCGCAGGCTCGCTCACTGCGGCTTTCGTCTCCCGGTGTTGTGAAAAGCGCGACGGTGTCCGCGTGATCGAAGCAACCCTCTACGAACTCGACGGAGAAATCCTTGATGCGCTCGCCTCAACGATGCGCGAGTGCGAGCATCGCTGCGCCGCTGCGGGCATTCGCTTCACGTTCACGATTCATGCCGCCGACTTCATTCAGGAAATGTCGGCATGTCTTGCGGGTGACTTATTCGGCACGCATCCTCCCGCCTTCGATGCCGCCATTGCGAATCCGCCCTACCGCAAAATCAGCACCGACTCCGTCGAGCGCCGCGCCCTGCGTTCCGTCGGCGTAGAAACCAGCAACCTCTACACCGGCTTCATCGCGCTCATTCAGCGATTACTCGTCCTTGGTGGTCAACTTGTCGGTATCACGCCACGCAGTTTTTGCAACGGGCCATACTTTCGCCCGTTCCGCGAAGACTTCTTGAGCCAACTGGAACTTCGCCGCCTTCACGTTTTCGAATCACGCCAAGCCGCCTTCCGCGACGACAGCGTCTTGCAGGAGAATATCATTTTCCACGCCGTGAAGGGGCGGAACCAACCCGGCGAAATCGTCATTTCCAGCAGCAGCGGCGAGCATGGCGACGGCATAACCGAGACCGTCTTTCCCTTCGCCGAAATCGTCCATCCGCGCGACCCAGAGAAGTTCATTCACATTCCGTCTACGGCCAGCCACGCCACGGCCAAGGAAACCATGGACGGTCTCCGCGCCAGCCTCGCCTCGTTGGGCGTGACCGTTTCCACCGGGCGCGTCGTGGACTTCCGGCTCAAGGACGCCCTGCGCAAGGAACCCGTGCGCGGCACCGTGCCGCTGCTTTATCCCTGCCATTTCAATGGCGGCACCGTCCACTGGCCCAAGCTCGAAGCCCGCAAGCCCAACGCCATCCTCGACAACGACGAGACGCGGCCGTGGCTCGTGCCCTCCGGAGTTTATCTGCTCACGAAACGCTTCACCTCGAAGGAAGAGCGCCGCCGCCTCGTGGCCTGCCTGTTCGACCCGGACTTGGTGAAAGCCAAGTGGGTCGGCTTCGAGAACCACCTGAATTACTTCCACGCCAGCGGGCACGGCTTGGAGCGCACCCTAGCCGTCGGACTCTACGCCTTCCTGAACTCCACCACCGTTGACCAGTATTTCCGGAGGTTCAGCGGCCACACGCAGGTTAATGCCACCGACCTGCGCACCTTGACTTACCCCGACCGCGATACGCTCGAAGCGATGGGCCGCGAAATGAAAACTCTCGACCTCTCGCAGGACGAAATCGACCAACTCGTCACCAAGCACCTTCATGCCCGCCGATAAACCCAGCCGCAAAGCCGCCGCCCGAAAAAGGCGGCTCGCCGAAACCATCGCAGCACTCACGGCTTTGCAGTTTGGTCCGAAGCAGCGGAATGAAACCGCCGCCTACACATTGCTGGCCCTGCTCGACCTCCAGCCAGATGCCGGATGGGCAGACGCGCAGGCTCCTCTGCGTGGCATCACCCCCATCATTGACTTCGTCGCGACCGCCTACGGCAACCGCTACGCGCCCAACACACGCGAAACCATTCGCGACGATGCAGTGAAGTTCTTCGTGGAGGAAGGTCTATTGCTGCGCAATCCCGACGATCCCAATCGCCCGACCAACAGCGGCAAGACGGTGTATCAAATCGAGCCCACCGCGCTCGCGCTCTTCCGCACGTTCGGCACCGGGAAATGGTCTCCAGCCTTGATGCACTACCTCGCTAGTCGCGAAACGCTCAAACGCGAGATTGCACGGAAGCGTGACCTTGCCCGCGTACCTGTCACGTTGCCGGATGGCTCCCAAGTCGCGCTCTCACCCGGCGGCCAGAATCCGCTCATCAAGGCCATCATCGAACACTTCTGCCCCGCCTTCGCCCCCGGCGGCGTGGTCCTCTACATCGGCGACACCGAAAACAAATTCGTCCATCTGGAAACCGCAGGCTTGGCCGCGCTCGGCGTCACCTTGGATTCCGCCGCCAAGATACCTGACATCATCGTCCACCATCGCGCCAAGAACTGGCTCCTGCTCATCGAAGCCGTCACCAGCGCCGGCCCGGTGGACAGGAAGCGCCGCAAGGAACTCAAAAACCTGTTCGTCGGTTGCAAAGCGGGCCTTGTGTTCGTCACCGCCTTCGAGACCCGCCGCACCATGCAGACCTTCGTCTCGCAAATCGCCTGGGAATCCGAGGTCTGGATAGCCGAAGACCCCGACCACATGATCCACTTCAACGGCGAGCGTTTCCTCGGGCCGTATCCGGATGTGACACCGAAAGGGTGATCATACCGAGGCCGCAAGGATGTCCCGTACGACGGCCACTCTGAAAAGACTTCCAGATTCAACGAATCCGGCCATCTTCCGGCTTTTCAAGGCATGGGTGCTGGCGTAGCTTCTGCGCCACTCTTGGACCATGCCAAGCGTTTTCATCAAGACTTACGGTTGCCAGATGAACGAGCGCGACAGCGAAGCCGTCGCCGCCCAGCTCGTCGCCAAGGGCTATTCCCTCGCGCCGTCGGAGGACGCCGCGGATGTCGTGCTGCTCAACACCTGCAGCGTGCGCGACATGGCCGAGCGCAAGGCCATCGGCAAGATGACGACGCTGGCCGGCCTGGCCCGCAAGCGCAAGCCCGACCAGATTCTCGGCTTCATGGGCTGCATGGCGCAAAGCCGCGGACAGGAACTCATCGACCGCCTGCCGGACGTGGACCTCGTCATCGGCACGCAGAAGTTTCATCGCGCGGCGGATTACATCGATGACCTGTTCGCCGGTCGCCGTGACAAGATTGTGGATGTGGCCGGGGAAGCGAAGAGCGAGGCGAAGATTCGCGAGCACATTCTCAATGGCAACGGCAGCGGCCCGGGCGTGACGGCGTTTGTCAGCATCATGCAAGGCTGCAATCAATACTGCACCTTCTGCATCGTGCCCTACACGCGCGGCGAGGAACGCAGCCGCACCATCGAGGACATTGTCAGCGAATGCCGCGAACTCGTCGCCCGCGGCGTGCGCGAGATCACGCTGCTCGGCCAGATCGTCACGAGCTTCGGCAAGCGCGACATTCCGGCGAACGACGGCAAGAGCGCATTCGTGCAGTTGCTGGAAGCCGTGCATGAGATCGATGACTTGGAGCGGATTCGTTTCACGTCGCCGCATCCGAAGGGTTACGGCGATGACCTCGTCGAGGCTTACGCGCGGTTGCCGAAGCTGGTTGAGAGCGCGCACATCCCGGTGCAGAGCGGCAGTGATCGATTGCTGAAGGCGATGCATCGCGGTTATACGCGCGAGCGCTTCATGGGCATCATCCAGAAGCTGCGCCGCGTGAAGCCGGAGATGGGCATCACGACGGACATCATCGTGGGTTTTCCGGGCGAGACGGAGGAGGACTTCGAGCAGACGCTGTCGCTCGCGCGCGAGGCGGATTTCGACAATGCGTTCATTTTCAAATACAGCCCGCGCAAGGACACTCCGGCTGCGACCATGCCGGACCAGCTTCCTGCCGACGTGAAGGAGGAACGCAACGAGCGGCTACTCACGCTGATCAACGAACAGGCCGCGAAGCGTTATGAGACGCTGGTCGGCCAGACGGCGCAGATCCTCGTCGAAGGACCAAGCAAGCGGAACGCCGCGCGCCTGATGGGCCGGACGCGCTGCGGAAAGATCGTCGTGTTCGACGGCTCCAGCCGGCATCGCGGGCAGTTGATGGATGTAAAAATCACGCGTGCCGGCTCATTCACGCTTTACGGCGACCCGGCCATCCTGAACCTCGATTAGCTCCCCCCTCCCTTTCACCATGTTCTCCCTCAACCTCTCCACCCTCGCGATTGGCCTCGGACTGCTACTCGCCGTGCCGAACATTTATGGCGCCCTCAAGCCCGTCGGCTTTGCGGCCGCCGCGCGGAAGTTTCCGCGCTACACGCCGATCGGCTACGCGTTGATCCTCGCCGCGACCGCTTGGTTTGTTTACTACGTCAGCCTCGAGACGGTGTCCGACTTCGCGCACATGAAGCGCTTCCTCTATGTTTTCTTCGCGGCGGTCGGCATCGGCACGGCGA
>JBDHQG010000257.1:0-6435 GCA_039806925.1 Limisphaerales bacterium | reverse complement strand
GACACCAATGAAATTAAGGCATCCAACCGTCTCATTCGTACAATTATTCAGGTTCGCAGTTTCGACAAAGAGTTGGCAAGGCAAGCCGGCTCGTCGGGTGCGTTGGGAAGTGGCGGTCACTCGAAGGGGTGGAACTGGTCGCGCTGCGACCAGTGGCGCCGGGCAGAGCGGCGCAACGAATCGCCGGGGCCGTCCCGTCTCATCGCCCGCTGAACGCGGGCTGGTTTTGTCGCCGCGCGACAAAACCCACCTTGGCCCGCCACTTTCAATCACACCCCGGCGCTCCCGGCCAGTGGTTGCGGCGTCAGCCGCGTTGGGTTGGTTCGTGTGCGGCGAACCGGCGAACGCCAGTTGGCCGCTACAATCATGAAATATCCGGGCTACGCTTCCTTCGCCAGCCGGCGAAGTTCCTTTTTGAGCAAGGAGCCCACGCGGTGTTTGGCCAGATAGACCTGGGCGGCGCTGACTTTGAGCGTGCGCGCGATGTCCTGCGCGGACCAGTTCTGGAGCGCGGCCAGATCGAAGATCTGGAAGTGCTTCGGCTTCACCTGGCGCTTCACCGCCTCGACTGCGGCGGTCATGAGATTATTTGTCCACTCTGCCTCCCAGTGGGCGTCCAGGTTTAAGCTGGCTTCGTCCGGGATGCGGTCGATGGTGGAAGTGTGGGGAGTGGCATCGTTCCGGGTTGACGGGTGAATCGCGGCGGGCGGGCGCTTGCGCAATTGCCAGATGATGCGCTGGCGCGTGATGAGCAGCAGCCAGCTCTTGAAGGAGCATCGCGCGGGATCGTAGCGGAACTCGCCGATGTTTTTCGCCACGGCGACGAACGTGTCCTGCGTGGCGTCCTGCGCCTCTTCGGGCGTCAGCCCGGCGTTGCGCGCGGTGGAATGGACCAGCCGCCAGTAAGTGTTGAAGAACTCCTGCCAACTGGGCTGATTGTCGAGGTCTTTGAGCCGACCCAACAGGCTGGCGCGCGTGGCCAGAGTTTCCGCCTCCGCCAATGGGGAAGCTGACGTCGGTAACTTGACCTGATTGCCGTGTTCCATGCCCACTCTCTTTAATGGAGTCTGCGCCCGATTCTTTCAAGCCGGCGGAAAAAATTCATTTGCTCTGAAAGATTTCCCGCGCGCCGCCATTTAACTCCTTCGACGGATCAGCGGTCGCCGAAGTTGGGCAACCGAGGCCGTCAAATCACACACGGATTAGAAAGACCACGACTATGCGTTATCCATCTGTCATTTGTGCCTTGAGCGCCATCACGCTGCTGGGCGGTATCAATCCCCTGGACGCCCAAGGGCCGCTGGCGCCCTCCGGCCCTCCCGCGCCGACCATGAAGACGCTCGAGCAAATCGAGCCGCGCACCATCGTCAACGAAGCCAACACGCCGGGCGATGGTTCGGCCGTCTTCAACCTCACCAGGCCGGGTTCGTATTATCTTACCAACAACGTCCCGGGTGTGGCCGCCAAGAACGGCATCACCATCTCCACCAACAACGTCACGCTCGACTTGAACGGCTTCGCGGTGGCGGGGATTCCCTTTTCGTTGAACGGGGTCCGGATTTCCGGCGCCCGCTCCAACATTTGCGTGCGCAACGGGGTGATTCGCAACTGGGGCGTCAGCGGTCTCGAAGGCGTCGGGCCGGCCCACAACAGTCAGTTCCTCGACCTGCGCATTGCCGCCAACGGGCAGTATGGCGTGCATGGCGGCTCGTTCAACCTTGTCCGCCATTGCGTCATTCACGACAGCGGCAACAGCGGCATCAATGTCGGCTCCGGCTGCACCGTGGAGGATTGCGTCGTGACCTTGAGCGGCGATCCGATCCTGGCCACGGGGATCGTGGTGGGCGACGGCAGCGTGCTGCGCGGCTGCGCGTCGCTGACCAGCCGTCAGCATGGGATGGCCACGGGCCAGGGCTGCGTGGTCAAGGATTGCGCCTCCCTCAGCAACGGCGTGGACGGCCTCAACGTGGGCGACGGCTCGACGGCCAGTGATTGTGCCGCGCTCTACAATGATGGCGCGGGCATTTCCGCGGGCGCGGCCTGCACGATTCGCGGCTGCACCGCCGGCGGGAACGCGGGCGACGGCATTCTCGCTTCGGATACTTGCACTCTCATCGCCTGCACGGCGCGCAACAATCGGGCGCGCGGCATTCGCGCGGGCAACGGTGCCGTCATCAAGGAGTGCGCCGTTTACCAGAGCGAATTGGACGGCATCTTCGCCGGCACCGAATCCAGCGTGGTGGATTGCACGGCGGCGAGCAACGTGGACGACGGCATCGACGTGCAGACGGGCAGCACGGTGCGCGGTTGCACGAGCCGGCGCAACGGCGGGGATGGCATCGAGGCGGGAGTTCGCTGCTCGATCTTGGGCAGCGTCACCTATTCCAATCTGGCCATCGGCATCAACGTCAGCAGCGGGGCGACGGTCAAGGATTGCGTGAGTTCGACCAACGTCGAGCAAGGCATCTACGTGCGGAGCGACAGTTTGGTGACGGGCAACAATTGCGAGGCGAACAACTACGGCATCTTCGCGACGGGCAACGGCAACCAGATCGAGCGCAATCACACCGCGCTCAACCGCACCCGCGGCATCCAGGTGGGCGGAAGTGAAAACATGATCGCCAAGAACGTGATGCGCAACAACGCGGGCACCGTGTCCGGCAACCACAACTTCAGCGTCGCGGCCGGGAATTGGTTCGGGCCGGTGATCCTCAACACTTCCGTGGCGGCCAACGGCCAACTCAGCGGCGTGTATCCTTACAACCATCCCTGGGCCAACTTCGCCGATGCCGAGGCGCTTCCGTGAACCGCGCCTGTGGAGGACAAGGTTATGAAAACGACAATCGCTTCTCTCTTGCTGGCCGCGCTCGTTGGGGGTGCCGAATCGGCTTCCACGATCAATCCGGCCAACTCCTTTGCCTACGGCGCGAACCTCGGCTGGACGGACTGGCGGACCGATGCGGCCAATGGCGTCGTGGTCGGTGAGTTCGTTTGCTCGGGCTACCTCTACTCTGCCAACGCGGGCTGGATTCATCTGGGCGACGGCGTTCCGGCCAACGGCGTCCGTTATCAGAACACCTCTGCCACGGACTACGGTGTCAACCACGACGGGCTGGGCCATCTGCGCGGCTCGGCCTACGGCGCGAACATTGGCTGGGTCAGCTTCGAGGACCAGGGCGCGCCGACCATCGACCTGCTGACGGGAATTCTCAGCGGCTCCATTTACTCCGCCAACGCCGGCTGGATCAGTCTCAGCAACGCCCCGTCCAGCGGCAGTCGCGTGTTCGTGCAGACCGACACGCTGGCCTGCCCCGACAGCGACGGCGATGGCCTTGCCGATGGCTACGAATATCAGTGGACGGGCGGTCTCGCCGCGATGGGGGCCGGCACGGACCGCGACGGCGACGGCGTGTCGGATCGCGATGAATCGCTCGCCGACACCAATCCGAACGACCCGGCGGACTTGCTGTCCATCACCGCCATCAGCACCGCCGACCGCGGCCGCCATTGCAACCTCACTTGGACGAGCCGTCCGACGCGGCAGTATCACATTCAGACGCGCGCCGCCTTTGCCGCCAGCGCCGCGTGGGCGGACAGCGGCCTCGGACGGCAGGCCGCCGCCCCCGGCCCGACGACCACGGTCACGGCCGCGACCGCGACCGCTGCGAACCAGCGCTTCTTCCGCGTCCAGCCCGTGAAACCGCTCTCACCGTGAAGGCGCTCGCTGTAGCGGCGAACTGGCGTTCGCCGCAAACCTTCCGAACTGGCCGCGGGAACCTCGATCCCAGGGACAAGTGCGGCGAACGCCAGTTCGCCGCTACAGGAAATTATCGGGTGAGACTTAATGCCTTTCGGGAATTGGAGCGGAAACTCTGTCCCGGAGGGATATCCGACATAGCCCAGCGTTTCAACGCTGGGTTGAGGCCGGGAAGGAATCCAGTCCTGGAGGGACGACTGAAACTTGGGTTTTTGGTCTCGGCTTTCGGTCGTCCCTTCGGGACTCGCGGACTCTCTTGCCGCAGCACCCAGCGTTGAAACGCTGGGCTATTCTCACGATGTCCCTCCGGGACAAGCACGCCGAATTCCCGAAAGGCATTAGCTTTAACCGGAGCCGGGCGCTTGGGCAGGCTAAAGCCTGGACTACGAACCGCCTCACTTGAGAAGGCCGCGAAGGCCCAAAGGAACGACCTGCGCCTTTGCGATCTTCGCGGTCTTTGCGTGATGTAAACCACCGCGCGCCGGACCGGAAATCACAATCCGGCGCGCGCGGAGCGACGCCGTGCCTCTCGAAGTGGTTGGTTCCGGAGCGCGGGCTTGCAGCCCGCAGCCGTTGAAGCCCGCGACGCGGCTCGGAGATTCCAACGCGTGCCGACCTGCTGCGGGCTGCAAGCCCGCACTCCGGACTGTCGGACGCAGTTTGGCCAACCACTTCGAGATGCACCGGGAGCGACGCGCCCTACCGATGTGCCCGCCAGAGACGCACGTTCCCATCCGCGCCGCCGCTGGCGAGCGTGTTGCCATCGGGGGAGAAGGCCAGGCATTTCGCTTCGCCCGAATGTGCGTGAAGCGTCATCACTTCCTGGCGAAGTTCGAGGTGCCACAGTTTCACCGTGCCGTCGGCGCTGGCGGAGGCGAGCACACGGGCGTCGGGAGAGAACGCAACGGCTTGAATCATTGCGCCGTGCCCGGTGAGACGAAACGCTTCGGTCGCGCGAGCGGTGTTCCAAAGGATGATGGCGCGCTGGTCGTCAGCGGAGGCGAGCAGGCGGCCATCGGGAGAAAACGCCACGGTCCACACTTCACTGGCGTGACCGCGCAGTTCGGTGGGCGGATTGGTGGGAGAAAGATTCCAAAGTTTCAGGCGAGTGTCCCGGCCCGCCGCCGCGAGACGCCGCCCATCGGGGGCGAAGGCCAGCGCCCGCAAGGGGCCGTGCCGGCCCGGCATCGTGGCGGCCGCGCCGAGAGTCGCGCCGTCCCACAGAGTCACCGTGCCGTTGCGCGAGGCCGCGGCCACAGTGCGTCCGTTCGGCGACCAGGCGACGAAGTCGATTGCTTGCGGGCCGGCCTGGACTTGGGCCAGTGGTTGCAAGGCCGTCGCGTCCCACAGCCGCAGCATGCCATCGAGGCCACCGGTGACGATGCGCTGCCCCGCCTGCGACCAGGCCACACACCAGAAGGTTTTCGCCTCGCGCACGACGCTGCGGGACTCGAGGCCCGTCCCCGTGCTCCAAATGCGCAACGCACTGGTCTGGGCGTCAGCCGTGGCGAGCTGTTCGCCCGTCGGCGACCAGGCGACGCTGTTCACGAGCATCGGGTGCCGAAGGCGCGAAGCGGTTTCACTGCGCGGCTCCGCTTCCCAGAGGCAGACCTTGCCGTCTTCCCCCGCCGACGCCAGCCACTGCCCTGCCGCCGAGAAGGCCAGCGCATTGATCCGTCGCGCGTGGCCGCGCAACGCCGGGCGCGGCCGCCACGCCGCCGTGTCCCAACGATGGATCAGCCCGTCTTCCCCGGCGGCGGCGAGAGTGCTTCCATCCGGAGAAAACACGAGCACGCGGAATGGCGCCGAGATCGCGAGGGACGGCAGCGGCTCTTTGCGGGCCAGGTCCCAAAGCCGGACGCCGCCATCGAACCCCGCGGGCGCGAGGATGCGTCCGTCGGGCGAAAACGCGACGGCGGTGGAATTCGCCGTGTGAAGCAGCAAGTCCTGCCGCTCTTCACTCGGGACCTCGAACACCCGCACACGCGGATCGTATCCAGCCGTGGCAATGCGCCGCCCATCGCGGCTGACCGCCACGCACTCAATCGGCCAGGCATCATCAAGACCCTGCACCTGGCGGCGCGTCGCCAAATCCCAAAGCGCAATCCGGCGATCCTCTCCCGCCGATGCGAGCCAGCCGTGATTCGTGGAAATCGCCAAACTGCGGATCGCGCTGTAATGAGCTTCAATCGCGGGCCGGGGACTCCAGTCGCTCGTGTCCCAAATGCGCAGACGCTTGTTGCGATCGCCCGCCACCAACCACGGCCCGCGCGGCGCGAAGGCGACGGCATGAACGGCTTCCTCCGCTCCGGTGAGATTGGTCATCAGCTTGCCGGAGGCGACATCCCAGATGCGGACTCCTCGGTCCGCTCCCGCCGACGCCAGCCACCGTTCGTCCGGAGAAAAAGCCACGCTCCAAACCCGTCCCGTGTGCGCCGGCAGTTCAAAGCGCGGCGCGCTCTCTTCCGTCAAGCCGCGCAGCAACCGCCAGTCGAACGCGCACAGAGTCGGATTCTCCTGGCCGTGCCTGGCGAGCAAGACGCGGGCGCGCGGGCGATCGCCGCCTTCCCACGCCTGCGCGGCCAGGTTCATGTCGGCGACGTAGAGCTGGCGCGACACGGCCCGGGCCTGGCGCACGGCGTTCCAATACAGCGTGGCGACCAAGGCCAGCAGGCCGA